>DGIK01000022.1:13019-13761 GCA_002393195.1 Bacteroidales bacterium UBA3824
GTCTTAAAATTGCAGACATTCAGCATCCTGAGATTGTTGCAATCGGAAAACATATAACTCATATCGCAGACATTGCCCGTATCGAAATCATCCACATCGAGCCACAGCACGCCCCAGCAGCCCTGAAACATAAACGACATATTGATGACCATCGAGGTTTCAAAGTGCGATACGTCCAGCGTCCTCAGTCCACGGCATCCCGCAAACATCCAGCTCATATTGGTAACATTGTGGGTATCGAAATGCGATACATCAAGCTCCGACAACCCCGAACATCCGTAAAACATACTATACATACTCGTAACCTCGCTCGTATTGAGGTACTCGATGCCATAGATATGCTTCAACGACGCGCCCGCCGACTCCGCCGCCTGTGTGTCGCAATAATTCTCAAACCACCACGCAGTGGATGTAGGCCGCGCCAATGCAAACGACGGGTCAAATACCACACACTCCACCTGCGACCTGATGGTGGAGCACCACGGCGCGGTATTGTCGGGCGGAGTATTGAGCACGGCATCGCCCTTCCACAATTTGGTGATGCGCTGGTTGCCATACATATCGCCGGGGTAATAATTGAGCACCGACACAAAAAAAGTAAGAGTCTTGTCTCCCTCTGTCCATACGGCGTATGCCTTCGGTGTCTGTCCTGCCACACTTGCCGATACAAGCAATGTCAAAAGCAGAAACACCAACTTAATGGTTCTCATTTTTTAGGTGTATCGTATTTATGTTTTTTTAC
>DGIK01000038.1:0-244 GCA_002393195.1 Bacteroidales bacterium UBA3824
GGGTCGGTGTCACGACCGTCCATAAAACAGTGTACAAAAGTGTTCTTCACTCCGTATTCCTTGGCGATGTCAAGGAGTTTGAAGAGGTGGTCGAGCGAACTGTGAACGCCGCCGGTGGAAGTCAAGCCCATAATGTGGATGCTCTTGCCATTTTCCTTGGCGTATCCGTAAGCCGACTTGATTTCGGGATTCTGCATGATAGAATTGTCGGCGCAGGCGCGGTTGATTTTCACCAAATCCTGAT
>DGIK01000038.1:347-2014 GCA_002393195.1 Bacteroidales bacterium UBA3824
CCATCTGACCGTCGGGCAGACCCACATTCTCGCCACAAGCCAAGAGTTGCGAGTTAGGATAATTGCTGTTGAGATAATCCATATAAGGGGTCGGGGTCTGATAGATGACATCGCCCTTGCCCTTGTCGCCGATTCCCCATCCATCGAGAATCATAAGAAGTGCTTTCTTTGCCATAATTTTTATATGATTTTTTGTTTTTTTCCGGGTGCAAAGGTAATATTTTTCCGTCAAAAAAGCAACAATCAAATTTTTTTGTATATAAATGACTCACTACTAACTTTGCTCACTATGAAATACCTCATCGACACACATACACCAATCCGTTTTCTTACTAACGACAGCAAAATTCCTGACGGACTTAAGGCAAACATTATGTAAAGACGCGATTAATCGCGTCTCTACGCCACACCATAATACATTACTAATCAACCAATTGCAAAACAACTAAAAAAAATACCAAAAAAACTACAAAAAATAGTTGTAACTATCAAAAATAGTTTATACATTTGCAACGTGAAACTAAAACATCTACAGCAATGGAAAAAGTTACAAAAAAAGAAGACGAAATCCTGAATATTTTTTGGGACAACGGGCCAATGTTTGTGAAGGAAATCCTCGAACTATTTCCCGAACCAAAGCCGCACTTCAACACGATTTCAACGATGGTGAGGTCGTTGGAGGCAAAAGGCTACGTGAGCCACAAGGTTTACGGAACTACATATCAGTATTTCGCAACAGTGCAACGCAGCGACTTCGGCCGCCGCACACTCAAAAACATCATCAAGGAGTACTTCGGCAACTCCTACAAAAACGCAGTATCCGCACTCGTGGACGACGGAGAACTCTCCACCGACGAGATTAAGGAACTGTTGGAACAAGTTGAGAAACAAGATTAAACTTTAATCTTTAATCATTAATCTTTAAACTTTAATCTCTAATCTCTCAACTTTAATCTCTAATCTATCAACTAAAAACTATAACATTATGGAACTCCCTTACATCATCCGGGTTGCGCTGATAATGGCGGCTATGTACTTGACGTACAAAGTGTTTCTGAGCAAGGACACATTCCACGCGCTTAACCGTGCGGCGATACTTGCATCGGTGGCGGTATCATTTGTGCTGCCGCTATTGCCGATACCGTCCATTTTTGCCGTCAACGACGCACAGACGATGCCCACGGCAACAGTTGGAATGGGCGAAATCACCGCCGAGATAGCCGACTACGAGCCGCAAATGTCGCTCACAGACTATCTGCCATACCTGATGGTGGCGGGAGCGTTGGCGTTTTTCCTTAGGTTTTTGATTTCAACTATATCAATTGCCATCCAAGCCATCCGACACAAAAAAATCGACCTCCGTAAAGGCGTAAAACTCATCCTCTCCGAAACCATCAAATCGCCCGTAAGTTGGCTCAAATACATCTTTATGAACAACGCCGACTACAACGAAAATTCCCGCGAAATCCTTGTACACGAGATGGCGCACATCAGTTATCGTCATTCCATCGACCTGATTTTCATCGATTTGGCTTGCTGCGTGCAATGGTTCAACCCGGCGGCGTGGCTGTTCAGGAGGGAACTATGCGCCGTACACGAATTTCAAGCCGACCAAAAGGTGCTCGCATCGGGCTTCAACGCTAAAAAGTATCAAATTCTATTAATAA
>DGIK01000038.1:2125-2425 GCA_002393195.1 Bacteroidales bacterium UBA3824
CTCAAAAAACGTATCACTATGATGTCAATTCAAAAGAAATCAGCCTCGGCGGCTTTCAAAGCATTGCTCCCGGTGGCTGTCGCAGCACTCTGCGCCGTAACTTTCGCCGACTGCAACTCGCAGAAGGAATCGATGCTCAACCCTGTCGCCGACCACAATTGGGCGCAAAATACTAACGGCGACGCATCCTATGCAATCCGCGTGAGGAAACCCGACGGAAGCGAGACCTCTCTCGACGAATCCCTCGGCGGCAAAGTCATCTACATTGTGGACGGCGAGCGCGTGGAAAACTTCAAAAAC
>DGIK01000038.1:2493-34028 GCA_002393195.1 Bacteroidales bacterium UBA3824
CCCCGCCGATGAAATCGCGAAGATGGAAGTCTATAAAGGCGTAGCCGCCTCCAAATGGACTTCCGACCCCGACGTTGGAGTAGTCATCTTCACCACAAAGAAGGCAGAAGCCTCAGCGATGGAACAGCAAGTCTTCCAAGTCGTTGAAGATATGCCCGAATTTCCGGGCGGCGACCTTGAACTCCGCAAGTACATCGCCGAAAACGTCCGCTACCCCCAAGATGCCAAAGACAACAACGAACAGGGTACTGTCTATGTGAAGTTCATCGTTGACAAGACCGGCAAAGTAACCGAACCGACCATCGTCAAAGGCTCAGACTGCGAATCCCTTGACGAAGAGGCAATCAGGGTTGTAAACACAATCCCCGACTTCACCCCCGGACGTCAGCGCGGTCAGAACGTCGCCGTTAGTCTTGTAATGCCGATTAAGTTTGCATTGTCATCGACAGAAACACCCGCCGGCGACAACAAAGCCACTGGCGTCATGATTATTGGCGAATAGGATTAATTATTATAATCCGCCAACGCCACGATAAACTTCTCCATTATCTTTCTCGTATCATTGGACGAGCAAGTGAAATTGTTGATGACAATCGCCCACGCAATTTCACGACCTGAACGCGACGTGACATATCCGGAATACGACTTCACACGACGAACAGTGCCGGATTTGCCACGCGCGTTTTTTTCGGCGCGGGTGTTGAGACACATACCCGACATCGTGCCCTTGTCGCCGCACATCGTAAGACTATTATTGAAAGCGTCGTAATTCTTAGACGTATTGTGCATATACGTCAATAGATAACACAATTGACGCGCCGTCACAATGTTGAAATGCGACAAGCCGCAGCCGTCGTTGATGCTCATGCCCTTGATGTCCATACCCTTGGACTTCCAAAACTGCATCACAGCCGCGCCGCCCATCGGGATGCTACTACTATTGAACCATTTCATACCCACCAAAATTGCGCAATGTTCCGCATAGAGGTTGATACTATGCCAATTGGTGTATTTGATAATCTCCGACAGCGGCGGCGATTCGAGGGTGCAAATCACCGTTGCCGTGGTGTCTTTTTCGAGATAGCGATTGTTGTCTGCCGCGCTAAAAGGCTTGCCCAAAACTTTGATGCCACGGCTATTGAGGCTGTCCAACAACTGCGTCGCGGCAAAAAGCGGAGGGTCGGGCAGTATGCAACGCACTGTAACATCATTTTTATTGATTGGCATCGGGCCTTCGATATATTTTGAGAGTTGGTAAGTCTTGCCGAATACGTTGGTATTTTCACGGGTAACGGATGCCGACGCCGTGGTCAAGTTAGTGAGGTTCATACCCTTGATAGGCGGTTCGCTGCCCATATAGACAGGCTCGGAGCCGTCGCGCCCCGTCTTGAAATGGAGGGTCATCATATTGTCGTTGACAGTCAAGCCATTAGGCACTGCGCCGAAATAATTGCCCAAATCCTCCCACGCCCAAGTAGGCGGCGTGGTCTCCTTTATATAAATAGTGCCGTCGCCGACAATATTGCCGCTCACGTGCTTGATGCCCGCCTTTTGGATGGCGGCGATGAAAAGTTCGTTGTAATTATAATTGGCGTGGTCGGTGAAAAACCTCGACCCAAGCGTAGGGTCGCCGCTGCCACGGATTATGATGTCGCCCTTCAAGAGACCCGTGGAATCGATGTTGCCGGTATAGACGAGTTCGGTCTTGTAAGTGTAATCTGCGCCGAGGAGTTCGAGGGCGGCGGCGGTTGTGAAAAGTTTGGTGTTGCTCGCGGGAATCACGCTCATATCGGGATTGACGGACGCAAGCACCTCGCCGGTCTTCATATCGGTAGCCAACAGAGACACCTGACCGTTGGCAAAAGCGTCGTGATTCCTGATTTCGTTGACGGCGCGGAATATGACGCCACTGTTTACCTGCGCCGCCGCGTCAATGGATGCCATAAGCGCAAAAGATAACATTAAAGTCCTTGTTCTCATAGCGGTAGTTAAGTTAGTGTTGGTTAGGCTATTATGAATTTTCCTTGTCCTTATAAAACTGCAACAGCGTAATGGTGTCCATCACCGTAAAAAACAGATACAGCAACAGGAAAACCACCACAAACGGAATCCTCGGCTCGCCTTTCATCGAGAGATAAGCCACGACAAAATACACCAAGAATATCAACAGTTTTGCGCCGTTGGTGAGCATAAACGCGCCGTTGAATTTGAGCAACGCCTCCACCGACGGTGTGGTCAAGACCTTGATAGTCAATACGCTCGCCACCGTAAACAAAATCGGAGTCAATAGCAACGCCGTGGATGCCATCGACGCAAACCACACCGAAAACACCACGGCAACCACTATGGTGATTGCACAGCCGATGATGACGCTGCGCTTGATAAGTTCGTTTGCGCTCATTTTGTAACGTCTTTTATGAAATAATACAACGCCAATGCGACCGCCACGATGGTGAGCACAAGCGTCCACACCTTGAACTCGTTGCCCATATAGCCGTCGAGCCACTTGCCGCCCAACGCCCCGAGCACGATGATTGCCGCCATTTGGAACGCGGCGGAGGTGTACTTGGCTACGATGCGGAGACGGTCTTTGTCGCTTCGCTTCTTATTTGCCATTTCTTACTTTGATTGCGATGGTTGGGACGGCGACTTGCGATCCATATTGCAAGTGCCGGTGAACACTGCGCCATTCTCCACGACGAGTTTGTCGGTGATGATGTCGCCGTGCACTATGGCTGTCTCCTGCAATACGAGGGTCTCATCGACGGAGATTTTGCCGTCAAATTTGCCCGCGATTGCGGCGTTCTTGCACTTCACGTCGCCTTCTATGACGCCCGTGTTTACCACTACGAGTTTGCCGGTAAGGGAGATGTTGCCCTTCACCTTGCCGTCTATCCTAATGTTGCCGTTGGCCTTTATCTCGCCAACAATCTCCACGCCTGCGGCGATGGTACTTGTCTTACTTTCTTCTGAAATATTCTTGCTCATAATAAGATTTTATAATTTCAGCGTGCAAGTTACTCATTATTTACGTCGTACCAAAATTTTTTAATGTTTTTTTTCAAAATAACAAAATACACGGCTATAAAATCCGTTGTTAAGTATAGGACAATAATATCAAAAAATAAAAATGGAAGACACAAAAAACATAATAAACACAGACGGGCCGCTAAACGCCGACGTTCCCCTGCACACCGAAGACGCGCACGCAGAGGAACACGAGGAGCCTGTACACACAGAGCCTACGCCCACAGAGCCCACGGAGACTGCCGCCGCACCGAGCGACAAGCCCGCCGCCGCGCCCGCCACACTCACCGAAAATCAAAAGGACATTCAGACCTACGACGACCTGGTGTACGACAAATACGTTGAAATCGTCAATACAAAGGTTTACAATGCCCAAATGATAATATCGTTTATGCTCGACAACGGACTCGACGTGGACGAGCCGATACTCCGTCAAGTGGCAGAAGCTCGCGAAACGGTAAACACCCCGAAATGGAACGACGTGGAGTGCAAATTTATGATGACATACAACGAACTCGTAAAGCGCATCTACCCCGTCTCCATCGAGATGATCAACAATCCGTCAAAAATCGACAAGGTGGAACTCTCGGGCACGATACTCGGCAAGTCGAACCGTGACCACAGGAAGAAAAAGTCTGCCATCATTTACTCGGCAATCACGGGATTCTTCGTGTTGCTGTTGCTTGGCGTGCAGATATTCTACTTCCTCGGCAGCACCCGTCTCAACAACATCAACAACACCAACGCCGAACTCGAAAAGACGCTCTTCCGTCAGCGCGAATTGCAGATACTCACCACGTCCGCGCCCGAAAACCTCTCATACGAACTCGAATTGGAGGACAATGTGTCGAAGACCACAGAGCTCAACAATTCGCTCCAAAGCAACATCCTCCTCCTCGAACCGTGGACCAAGGTAATCAGCGCGCTCACCTTCAATACGCGCAGCAACAAGGACATCGACACCAAGGAAAAGGAAAATATGAAGACCAACATCGAGGTCATCCAAGAGGCTAAAGGCTACGCCCTGATACTCGGCATATACATCCTGCCACTGTTGTACGGACTCATCGGCGGCCTCACATACGTATTGCGCGAGATGCGCTCCGATGTCCGCAAATACACCCTCGACAAGGAATCCACCATCAAATACATCCTCCGCATCATACTCGGCGCGGTAGCCGGACTGTCGGTAGGACTGTTTTGGAGCGACATCGAGAACGCACAGGCTGTGGGATTCACGTCAATATCGCTCTCGCCAATGTTGCTTGCCTTCATTGCGGGCTACTGCGTGGAGCACGTGTTGGGATTCATCGACAAGATAATCAAAAACGTATTTGACAACCTGATGCCCAAATCCAAGCGCGACGAAGAACGCCTCACCAAGCCCGACGCCAACACTCAGGACAACGCCAACGCCGACGCCGACAAAGGCAAAGCAACCACCGCAAAGCCCGACACTCCGGCTAAGGCAGCATCGCTCCCCCAACCCACTAAATTATCATACTTCGCCGAAAGAATGTAAGCGAAGACAAATAACAAAAATAAACAACTTTTGCCCTTATGACAAGGAAGGAAATAATACGAACAGTGTTATACATACTCACGGCGATTGCAAGTGTGGCTGCGTGGCTATACTGCAACCACCTCACCGACCTTCTCAAACAACAGGAGCAAAAGAACATCTCGCTGTGGGCAGAATCCATCCGCGAGATTGAGAAAGTTGACCTCGACGGCGAGATAAGCCCCATTGTATATACCATAATACAAGAAAACAGCACCATCCCCGCCATCCTCAAATCAAACATCGACGGGCAATACTCCTACATAAACCTCGACATCGACACAACAGAAATGTCGCTCAACGACTACCTACTCGCCGAAATCGAGAATATGAAAAAGGAGCATCCGCCCATCAACATCGACCGTTATTACACCCTCTATTACAGGGACAGTAGCATCATCCGTCAGCTGGAGACCTACCCGATAATACAGTTGATAGTTACCTTTATGATAATTGCGCTCACCATCGTAGGCATCCGCATCAGCAACAAAGCCGACCAAAGCATTATGATGGTGGGAATGAGCAAGGAGACCGCGCACCAACTCGGCACGCCCATCACATCGCTCCTCGCGTGGGTGGAGATACTCAAAATGGAGAATTACAACCCCGAAATCACCTGCGAGGTAGAGAAGGACGTTACGAGGCTCGTGCAAATCACCGACCGATTCTCCCGCATTGGCAACACGCCCGAACTCAAACCCGAAAACCTCGGCCCCGTGCTAAGCAAGGCCATCGAATACCTCCGCTCCCGCACGTCGTCAAACGTGAAATACACCGTGGAAATCCCCGAAAACTCCACAATCATAGTCCCGATGTGCATACCGCTCATCGAATGGGTAGTAGAAAACATCGTGAAAAACGCAATCGACGCAATGCAGGGCAAGGGCTCGATAACCCTCCGCCTCATCAACAGCGGCAAAAACGCCATCGTAGAAATCTCCGACACTGGCAAGGGCATCCCCAAGCGCAATTTCAAGACCGTATTCAAACCCGGCTACACCACCAAAAAACACGGTTGGGGACTTGGGCTCTCGCTCGCGCAGCGCATCATCAACGACTACCACAAAGGCAACATCATAGTAAAAAGCAGCGAGCCAGGCAAGGGCACAACATTCAAAATCACACTGCCAAAAAAATAATGTTAAGAAACATTAAAACGTGAAACCTTTTTTCTCCAAATCCGTATAACCTATTAGAAAACAAAAACAAAGACACTCGACTGTGAAGTCCAGGCCAATCAAAATTTTAATGTCAGAACTCTTTTCATAATAAGATTTAGGTTAGATTAGTAAGCAGCAAAAAAGCGGGTCGCAGCGATGCAACTCGCTTTTTTTTGGTCTTTTTCGTTGTCATTGTAGAGACGCACGACCGTTATCGTAGAGACGCACGACCGTGCGTCTCTACAGTTGTTTCATATACACCTTTGCAATCTTCTGGATATACTTGCCGATGATGTCAAATTCGAGGTTCACCTTGTCGCCAACTTTAAGCGCGTGGAAGTTGGTAACTTCATACGTGTAAGGGATGATAGCTACGCGGAATTTGCCAGTCTCGGAGTTGCAGACCGTGAGGCTTACACCATTGACGGCAACCGAGCCTTTCTCTACGGTGATATTGCCCTGCGTGGGGTCGTATTCTATTGTGTAATAACGACTTCCGTCAGCATCCTCGATGTTGGTGCAAGTGCCGCGCTGATCCACGTGTCCTTGTACGATATGACCGTCGAGGAGTGAATCGGGCTTCATACTCCGCTCCAAATTGACCTCCGTACCTACCTGCCAATCAGAGAGATTGCTACGGTCGAGAGTTTCCTTCATAGCGGTTACGGTATATCGCTTGCCGTCGCATTTGACCACGGTAAGGCAAACGCCATTATGAGCGACGCTTTGGTCTATCTTCAATTCGCCCGCAAAGGGACATTCGAGCGTGAAGTCGATATTGGAACGGTCGCGATGGATGTCCACAATGCGACCGATACTTTCTACAATTCCCGAAAACATTGGCTACTTGGCTATTACGTGATAAGACGAAATGATACCTTCAATCACCGAGGAGGAGAAACCATTCTTCTCCATCTCGTTGAGACCACGGATAGTGGTGCCCGACGGAGTGCAAACGCGGTCGATGAGTTGTTCGAGGTGAGTGCCCTCCTGCATAAAGAGTTCCACAGTGCCCTTCATGGTCTGCGACACGATTTCGTTGGCGACGTCGCTGCGGAAACCTATCTCGATGCCGCCTTCCACCATTGCCCTCATAAACCTCAATACGTAAGCGATGCCCGAACCGGTCAAGATTGTGGCGGCGTTGATGCGGCTCTCGTCGATTACAATCACCTTGCCGAGAGTGCCGAGCACCTGCATTGTAGGCTCGATGACCTCGTCCTCAGCGTCGTAAGCGACACAAGTGGTTGATTGATTGATGGATGCTGCGATGTTTGGCATTATCCTGAACACCGAAACCTTCTTGTAGCAATAGCCCTTGATTTGGTCGATGCTCAATCCCGCAACCGGCGACACGATGGTCTGACTGTTATTAAGCGCGGGCGCGATTTCCTCGATGACGTCCTTGGCTATCCACGGCTTCACGCACAGGAAAATGATGTCTGCGCTTTTGACAGCCTCGATGTTGTTTCTACTTGCATTGACGCCCCACGAGCGCACCTTGTCGAGGTCCGCCTCGGGGTCGGTGGCGGTAATATCGAATCCGTTTTCCTTTTGCTTATTAGCAAGGCCCTTGACAATCGACGCTCCGAGATTGCCACAGCCTATCACTGTTATTTTCATATAATAGATGATGTTAAATTCAACGCGCCAAAGATACGGAAAAAAAGAATATCTTCAATAATTAATTGCAGTAAATTTACAAATATGATTCGAGGGCGGCGAGTTGCTCCTCCGTAGTTGCCCAACTCGTAACAAACCGACACACTTGCGAATCTGCGTCGTATGGCTGCCAAATCGTAAACTCCACCTTCTCCGACAACGCCTTCACCTTGTCGTTGGGCAGGATTACAAACTGTTGGTTGGACAGCGAATCGAGGAAGAATCTGTAACCCTTCTTGCGCAAGGTCTCACGCAGGCGCATTGCCATTGTGATGGCGTGTCGGGCTATGTCGAAATAGAGATTGGTAACCTCCGACCCTTCCACCATCAATCCGTAGCCAAGCCTTGCACCATCTACGAAGAGCAACAGTTGGTATTGTTGACAAATATCGCAAATCTCCTCAATTTCGCCCTTAGTATATACCGTGCCAAATTCTGTTGGGTACGTAATATAAACCATTCCCGGCTGCGCGAGGTGGTCGCGGCTTTGGTCGTTGACAAACCACTGCATATAATTTTTGAGGTCTGCCGCCGACATCTTGCCGTCGTGATGCGGCAGGGTGATTACCTTGTGTCCTGTAAATTCTATTGCGCTCGCCTCGTGGATGCTGATGTGTCCCGTCTCCACGGCAATGACGGCTTCATACGACTTCAAACAGCCGTCGATAACGGTCATATTAGTCTGCGTGCCGCCGGTCAAGAAATACACCGACGCATCGGGACACTGCGCCGCGACACGGATTTTTGACCGAGCCGACTCCGACCATTGGTCAAACCCGTAGGTCAAACTCTGCAAATCGTTGGTCTCCACAAGCCGCCGGAGAATTTGTGGATGCGCCCCGTTGTTGTAATCAGATTCAAATGATAACATTGTCTTTTGTGATGTATTGGGTTGAGTGGTAATTTCAGAATTTTTTATTTTACCTCCGACAATTCGCCCGTTACGCTATCAATTATAAATCCCCTTACGACCACGTCTTTTGCCATCAGGGGATGATTCTTGACGGTATCGACGGTGCGGCGGACTGATTCTTCGGTGTCGTGAAAACCTTCGAGCCAATGGTCGAGGTCAATGCCGCAACGCGAAATCATTTCAAAAACTTCCGGCTTGATGCCACGCTCCGCCATTTTGGCTTCAAAATCCTTGAAACTCATGTGGCAAGCACCGCAACTACTATGAGCCACAACCATTATTTCGTTGACACCAAGTTCGTAAACTGCCACCAAAAGACTGCGCATAGCACTGTCGAAAGGCGAAATCACGAGTCCGCCGGCGTTTTTGATAATCTTGGCGTCTCCGTTGCGCAGACCGAGCGCGGCGGGCAACAATTCAGTCAGGCGCGTGTCCATACAAGACAGCACAGCAAGTTTCTTGTCGGGATATTTGGACGTTACAAACTTTTCGTAACCTTTGGAAGCCACAAACTCCCGGTTGAAATTGAGAATAGAATCAATCATAATTAAGAATAATTAAAGGTAAAAAAAAATCTTCCTCTCCCCCACTTTTAGTGCGCCTCCAACCAATTCTTCGCAAACTTGCCTTCCACTTTCAATCTTACCTTCAACTTCGCTGCGTTTTCCATCTGATTGACAACGATTTCTTCAACGGCATCCTTTTCGTCAGGAAGCACGTCGAATACAAGTTCGTCGTGTACCTGAATCAACAACTGCGACTTCAAACCGGCGGCAATGAACTCGCGGCGGATGTTGTTCATTGCAATCTTGATGATTTCAGCGGCGGTGCCTTGGATTACGGTATTTACGGCGAGACGCTCGGCTGCGGCGCGGACGTTAACATTCCGCGAATTGATGTCGGAAAGGTAGCGACGATGCCCAAACATTGTGCTTACATAGCCATTCGCACGGCAGGAGGCCACCGTGGAATCCGTGAAACGCTTGATGCCGGCAAATGTCCTGAAATATTCGTCAATCAAATCCTTGGCTTCATTGCGCGACATGCCAGTGTCCTGCGAAAGTCCAAACGCCGAGATGCCGTAGTTGATTCCAAAATTGACCGACTTGGCGAAGGAGCGTTGCTTTTTGGTAACTTGCTCCGGCGGAATTTTGAACAATCGTGCGGCGGTAGCGCGGTGAAAATCCTCGTCATGGTTAAAAGCTTGAATCATAGCCTCGTCGCCCGACATATCGGCGAGCACGCGGAGCTCCACCTGCGAATAGTCGGCGGCAAAGATGAAGTTTTCTGGTCTTGACGGTATGAACGCCGCCCTCACCTTCTGCCCCTCCTCCGTGCGGACGGGGATGTTTTGAATGTTTGGATTCGACGAACTGAGCCGACCCGTGGCAGTAACGCACTGATTGAAATTGGTGTGTATGCGTCCAGTCTTGGGGTTGATGAGCGCGGGGAGAGCCTCGGTGTAGGTGTTGATGAGTTTTTTGATGCCACGATAATCGAGAATCGCCTCAATGATGGGATGCTGGTCCTTGATTTTGACGAGTTCGTCCTCGGCAGTGGCGTATTGACCGGTCTTGGTGGTCTTGGGCTTGTCGGTTACCTTCAATTCGTCAAACAATACTTCGCCGAGTTGCCGCGTTGACGATACATTAAACTCGTGTCCCGCATAGTCGTAAATCTGTTTCTCTATGGCTGCAACCTTTTCATTAAGTTCCTTTGTATAATCCTTTAAATACGAAGTATTTATGCATACGCCATTAAATTCCATATCCGCCAATACATACACGAGCGGCATCTCTATATCCTCGGCGGCTTTCAGGAGGTCGTATTTGACGAGTTCGGCGTAGAGTTTTTCTTTGAGTTGAAATGTAACGTCCGCATCCTCAGCCGCATACTCCTTGATTTGCTCGATGTCAACCTTGTCCATCGTGGTCTGTGCTGACTTCTTTGCGCCGATGAGTTCCTCAATGTGCACGGGCATGTAGTTGAGGTAAATCTCCGACAACAAATCCATGTTGTGCTTGCGTTCGGGGTTTATCATATAGTCCGCAACCATTGTGTCAAAGAGTTTGCCCTTGACCTCAATGTCATAATTTCGGAGCACGAGAATGTCATACTTGATGTTTTGACCAATTTTTGTGATGCTCTCCGCCATAAACGCCGGACGGAAAAATTCGAGTTTGCGCCGCGTGCCTTCTTCGTCATTAACGTCAAAGGGAACGTAATACGCCTCGTGTGCTTTGTAACAGAACGACATACCAACGATTTTGAGGTTGCGGGTGTCGAGGCTCGTGGTCTCGGTATCAAAGCAAAACTCGGTGAGTTCCAACAACTTGTGCCGCAAATCCACCAAATCGTCATCGCTCTCCACGAGATGATATGTGTGCGGTACGGTGTTGATGTTTTCGTGAGTAACAAGAGGAGCCGTCTTGGGAGGTTCGGGCGTGGGAGCAACGGCGTTGGGGTCAAAGAACAACGAACCCTGCACCGCCTCTATCGGTTTTGCCTTGGGCAACATCCTCGTTAACAACGATTTCATTTCCAATTCTTCCAAAATCGAACGCAATTTTCCCTCGTCGGTGGGCTTGCGTATGAAATCGCCCTCCACAAACTCCGTGGGCGCATCGGTAACGATTGTTACGAGTTTTTGGGCAAGAAGGAAATCGTCCCTGTGTGTTGAAAAGTTCTCTTTTTGCTTGCCTTTCAGCGTGTTGAGTTGTTGATAAATATTTTCGGCACTCTTGTATTGGGTTATCAACTTGTATGCTGTCTTTTCGCCAATGCCGGGGATGCCCTTCACATTGTCGGCGGCGTCGCCCCAAAGTGCCAATATGTCGATGAATTGCAGCGGATTGTCCAATCCCGTCTCGTTGCAGAAACTCTCTGCGGAAACGATTTCGGCATTCTTGCCCTTTTGGGGCTTGTAGATGTAGATGCCGTCTTCGAGAAGTTGGTTGTAATCCTTGTCGGGCGTTATCATATACACCTCAAAACCCTTCCTGCGCGCCTGTTTTGCCAACGTACCGATTACGTCATCAGCCTCGTATTCAGGCACTTCCACACGTTTTACGCCGATTGCGTCGAGGATGTCCTTGATGCGCGGCACGCCGGTCTTGATGCCTTCGGGCGTGAGCGGACGTTGCGCCTTGTATTCGGGGTAAATCTTGTTTCTGAATGTAGGGTACGGAGGGTCAAACACCACCGCGATATGCGAGAATTGCTCGTTTTTGAGGATGTCCAACAAAAAGTTCATAAAACCATACACAGCCGACGTCGATTCGCCTTTGCTATTGACCATCGGATTGTTGATGAGCGAATAAAACGCCCTGTATATCATCGCGTAAGCGTCGATGAGGAAGAGTTTTTTCATAATGTTGATGTATTTCGGATTTTACACCGCCAAAATTACAAAATTTACACCGCCAAACCAAATTTTAGACCGCCAATTAATTATTCAATCTCAAAAAGTTTGTACATATCGGAATAGGAAACGTCGCATTTCATTCTATCGTCAACCCTATCTAAACGTTTCGAATGATTGGCTTTTGCTTTGGCACGAGAGATGGCGCGGTTGAGGTTTTCATCATTGCACAAATAATCACGCAAATTCCTCCAATGTTTTGTCTTAAAAAATTTATCTCTTTTACTATAAAAGGTTCCCTTTCCCCCAATAATACTATTCAACCCATCTTTAATCTTATCTTTATTATCAGTGTTATATGACAAATGATCATCATATTCTGTCAAATTATTGGAATGAGACAGAAACCAATATTCGACATTTGGCATACTTGCACAAAAAATAACATAATCATTCTTTGATAAAGGTAGCAAGTCATTTCTATAAGTTTCCCAAAGTTTGTTTCCCTTTGGTTCGACACATTTGTCTAAATCGAAAACACATATTATGTACGGGCGTGACTTATTTATGGTTTTGTCTATTTCAACGCGAAGTTCTTCTAATGAGTTCAGTTCACTAAAATAACCACCTCCCTTTAAACTTTTTATTCCATCTATAATCACCCAATGACTTCCCTTAGGACATTCAACAACTTCAAATTCTTTTATACTATATTTCAACTTATTTATTTTATCAAGATGACGAATATAAAAACGCTCAGTATTTTCACCCTCAACAATATAATAAGCCTCCAATGGTTTTGACAGTCTATTTCCACTTGACTCCAAAGAAGGATGGGATCCAATTCGACTTTTATTTTGTTCGTTAGGTGCTAGCGTGCTTCTTTCCATAGCAATTAGTATTTAATTTTTGCAACTGCACCGAAACGTCCATCACGGTAAGCCTTATAAATAGACGAACCCAAAGAATTTAAATCTTTGAAATCCGTGAGCGCAAATAAATCAGAACTACAATCCTCTCTTTTCTCAATAAAACGTACAGAGTCAGGCCTCAGTGTAACTGTTTCCATCAATCCCGAATAGTGTGTGGTCAATATCAACTGCGAATGATTGTCCTTGGCAGTCAAGAAGTCATATACAATCTTTTCAAACAAATCGGGATGAATAGCGTTCTCTAATTCATCAGCAATAAGGAAAGATTGTTTTTCAAGAAGTTGATGCAAGATTACATCCAATCCTATATAACGCTTTGTTCCATTAGACTGCAAAAAGCCAGGCATAATATAAGTCTTATTCTCGTCTTTAATCTTTATGGAATATTTATCTTTGATTTCTCCATCTTCTACCGTAAAAGAAAAATCCTTGATGTTGAAATCCGCATTGTGTAAATCAGACAAAACAGTTTGTTTCAAATTGACATTTTCCGATTCTTTTAAAACATTTGCGGCATATAAATATACATCTTTGTTTGTGGTAATATTTGGCATAAAACTTCCAAAATAATCCACAACCATCTGCAATTCAGGTATAGTAACATTTACTCTCCTATACGCAGCAAATACCGACATATTAGGAAGGCAATTGACTTCAATAGCTTCTTTTGCAATTTGACTCAAATTGGCATTAAAAGTGATTTTTGAATTATCACCATTCAAACATCTCAAAAAAATCTGTTTTTCAGATTTTCCAACAGTCAACCTTTCCGAAACGACACGCTCAGAATTAATAACCAAATAATAATGGTATCTTTTACGTTCAACATAAAAGACAATCTCAAACTCAGAATCTTCATTAGGTGTCTTGTCATCAAGTAAAAAAGGAACAACTCCCGTTTTTTCGTCTTTACTGTTAAAAACGCGGAAGATGAACTCCGTTACAAAATAAACCGCTCTTAAAAAATTAGACTTACCCGATGCATTGGCGCCGTACAAAACGGCAAACCGCAGAAGTCTAACCCCTTTGGCGACTTCCACGACCTGAGTTTCCTCCCTGAATTTGCTCGTGTCGGCGACAAAACTGAACGTCATCTTGTCTTTGTACGACAAGAAATTTTTAATGCTTATTTCTTGAATCATAATTTATTGTCTGTTTCACTCTGCGTTAGTGGCTTGTGACACGTTCTTATCTTGTTGATGAAAAGAAGCCGCATTTAAACAGTGATTACCATAAATCAATCCTTGCATAATCTTTGATGACCCAATTGCCGTGACTTTCAAACTTAATGTAACTCTGTTCATTGTCGTAGTTGTTACTATTGTATTCGTCTATCAACCAATTGCGTCTTCTATCAGGCTTCAATTTTTCACGACCGATGTCGTTGTTAAAACTGGCGTTATAATGCAAAGATTCATCGACTTCGCCTTCCATTTTTATAGGAATGCAAATCGAATTAACCTGCGAGGAGATACAATCAGAGATTGTATCAACACTCTTTTTGATTTGTATTTCCATATAATTATGTTTTTTATGTTAATACATAGGTTAATCACCCCAATAAATCTTCATTATTGAAGTTTCAAAGACCATAGGCAAAAATTTCTTTTCACCGCTGCAAAATTACAACATTATAGCGATATACACAAATTTATTTCTGTCCTAATGTTGCAAAAAAAATGTTAATAAAAAAGTTTCAATCAAAAACTGCATCACAAAAAGAGTATTATGCAAAATTTGCACATTATTTTTTTTCAACTTCCAAATTATCCTCCTTACACCATTCCGCATACGAATCCGCCGTTTCGTACAATTTCAAATTCCACAACTCGACGCCTTCCGGCAGGCGGGGCTGAATCTTGGATGCAAAATGGATGAGCATATTCTCGCAAGTGGGTTGGAAGGGGACTATGATGACATTGCTGAACATCTGATTGTTGCTGTCAAAACCCTGCAAATCAGCCGCCTCGCTAAACACCACAGAATGGTCGTATTTGTCGATAATCTCTTCGTTGACAATTGTTTTCAACAATCCAAAGTCCATCACCATACCAAGTTTTGGGGAGGCGGGGTCGGTCTCCGGCGTGCCAATCACAGTTACAAACAATTGATAACTATGCCCGTGAAGGCGGCTGCATTTGCCGTCGTAATTGTGCAATGCGTGAGCCGCCTCAAAGGAAAAATGTTTTGTCAATCTAATCTTCTGCATCGTAATGGATATTGAAGGTGGAAAGAATGGCTTCAAGTTGCCACAGGAGCGTCTTCTTGTCGTTTTTGCCGCCATACACGTATGCAAAGGCGGTTACAAGGCGGTTGTTGACGGTATCTACCATACTGTTGCTGACGAAAGGCCCGCCCATAAAGTCGCCCTCGGTCTCCCAAAGTCCGCGAAGTTCGCATACATAACTGCCGTTGCGGGCAAATGAAGTCTTGAAAGGTTCGAGGCGTTTCTCGACAGCCATATACGAATTGGGCGCGGGGCCAGGGACATTGAGCATCAATACGGAATCCATCTTGTTGATTAACCTCTGCATCTCAAAATCCTTGGGTCCAGAGTACGGAAAGTCAAAAATCAACAGACCTTGGCTCGAAATATTGGTCTCGCGGGCAATCCACACAAAATGAGTGGAATCCACGTCCAACTTGTAGCCAGCGTTGGGGATTATCATATCGACATTGTGACGGTTTTTGAGGCGTTCCTCGATGGACATTGCGCGGATTTTCTTGAATCCGTAGAGAAAACGCGCCTTCTCCGCCATCAGGAGCGTGTCATAGACATATTTTTCGACATTGTACCACGATTTGAGAAACACCGAATCGTTTGGGGCGCGAAGAGTGATGTACACCTGCGGGCGGGCAAACTTGTCTCCCTCTACGCGAAATTCAGCCTTCTCGTACTTGGGGTTGATGTCGGCGATGAAGATGTTGCGCGACTTCTTGAACATCTCGTTGTAGGCGTTGGGATTGATGCGGATAATCTTGAATGTAGGCTCGTATTGTGGCAATACAAGCACCTCCTGCGCCAACCAACCCGCCACGGTGTCGCCAATCACGCCCTGCCATTTGGCGTCGGGCATCACCAC
Organism: Bacteroidales bacterium UBA3824; assembly: GCA_002393195.1. GTDB lineage: Bacteria > Bacteroidota > Bacteroidia > Bacteroidales > UBA3824 > UBA3824. The sequence continues at coordinate 18,193 of DGIK01000038.1, forward strand.
CAACACCTCACCCGACCGTCCCGAACTTTCGGGCAGCCATCCGAACGTTGTGGAATCGGTGCTGCAAGCCGATAACGCAAACGCCGACACCAATGTCACCAATAAGTTCCTGAGTCTTAACATCTTGTTGTATTTTGATAATGCTTCCATAACTTAAAATTTAGTTTATTAATTGATATTGCAATTATAAAACTTATATTTTAGTTATGCAAATTTATTTTTGGGTTTTATTATTTTTTAACAACCGCTAAACCTAATTGAACACGTGCCGTATCAAGTCGTTGCCTATTGCAAAAGCCATCAGAGCAAGCAAGATAATCATACCGACCATTTGGGCGCGTTCGAGGAATTTTTCGCTCGGTTTCTTGCCTGTAACAATCTCCACAAGGGTAAACAGTGCGTGTCCGCCGTCCAATGCGGGTATCGGCAATACGTTCATCACTGCAAGAATAATCGAGAAAAACGCTGTCAAATTCCAGAATGCGTGCCAATCCCAATAGCCCGGGAAAATCTTGGTCATAGTAATGAAACTGCCCACAGACTTGTATGCCTTGGTCTCGGGGTTGAATATCAACTTAAACTGTTTCAAATATTCCGAAATCTTACCCACGCCTCGCGAAATGCCCACGGGAAACGACTCAAAGAATCCGTATTCAATTTTGGTAGGCTCCAAAAATGCCGTGTAAGGCTTCACATACACGCCGAGCAATCCGTCTTCGGGAATAGTGAGCGACACCGAATCCACTTGACCGCCACGCATAAATGTAATTGTAGCCGGCTTGCCCTTGTTGGCGGCGAGTTGACGGCGCACATCGGAATAGAACGGACTTGGCATTCCATTGAATGTAAGCAATGAGTCGCCTTCCATCAATCCAGCCTTCTTGCCCGCGCTCTCCGCGCCTTCGGGGAATCCGCCAACCACAAACGGGAACCTCGGCGAAATGATGTCGCGGGAGGCGTTGCTGTCGTCGAGAAGCATAGCAACCATCTCGTTGGTGAAGGTGATTGTGGTGTCCTTGCCGTTGCGGGTGAGGGTAACGGTCTTGGGGTCGTCGAGCAAAATGTCAACAAAAATCTTGTGGAAATTGTCGGCGGGCTTGCCATTGACGCTCTTAATCATATCGCCCTCTCGGAATCCGAAGTTGTAACCCACAGAATCCACGGAGATGCCGTATTTGAGGTTGTTGACCGACATATAAGAATCGCCCCAATAGAAAGCCACCATCGCGTAGATAATCATTGCGAGTATTGCATTGACGATGACGCCGGCAAGCATTATAATAAGGCGTTGCCAGGCGGGTTTGGAGCGGAACTCCCACGGTTCGGGGTCGTGTTTGAGGTCGTCGGCGTTGGTGGTCTCGTCTATCATACCGGCAATGCTCACATAGCCGCCGAGCGGAATCCAACCGATGCCGTATTCAGTCTCGCCGTGCTTGTGCTTGAAGAGGCTGAACCACGGATTGAAAAACAGGTAGAATTTTTCGACCCTGCACTTGAAAATTTTTGCGGTGATGAAGTGTCCAAACTCGTGAAAAATAATCAAGAGGCTCAGACTCACCAGCAACTGCGCTATTTTAACAGCGATTTCCATTTCTTTTGCTTATAATTGTTAATGCGTTTATAATCTATTTTGAGTTTGCAAAGGTACAAAGAATTTTTGAATTTACAGCACTTTTTTCTAATTTGAGGATTTGGGATTTTTTAGGATTGCAATTAATGAAAAAATGATTATCTTTGTGTCTCCAAAAACAACAGCAATGCCAACCCAACTCAAAAGATACATACTGACCCACGAAGGTCTCAATATCAGCGTGAAAGAGTACCGGGCGTCGCGGAGTTTGAAGTTGATAGTACACACCGATTGCACAATCACACTCACCTGTCCGCCGCGCACCGCCAAGATTCGCGCCGCCAACTACATCTTGCGCAATGTGGATTGGATACGGCAGGCTGTGGAACGATTTCGCACACGCCCGCCCAAATCTGCATCCAACGACATCTCCGTGTCGCCGGCGCAAGTGAAAGGCCTGCGCGAAAGGGCGGCAAAATATATTCCGCAAAGATTGCAACATTTGGCGGCTCTGAATGGTCTGCATTTTGAGGGGTTAACGATAACAACCACCACCTCCAAGTGGGGCAGTTGCAGCTCGCTCGGGCACATACGCATATCGTGTTTTGTGATGATATTGACGGAGGAACTCATCGACCTTGTGCTCCTGCACGAACTCGCGCACACGGTACAAATGAACCATTCGCCAAAATTTCACGCAACGCTAAACGCCTTGTTGCCAATGCACAACGAGAAGGCACTTAACAAGAAACTTAAACAATATCACATAACAAAAATTAGACAAGATGATTAAGGCAGTAACAATAAAAGTCAACGGACGGCTTCAAAACGTCGGCTACCGTCATTACGCACGTCTCGCCGCCTACGACTACGGCATAGTGGGCAAATTTGTCAACAACGACAACGGCTCGGTATATATCGAGGCACAGGGCGAGGAACAGGGCTTGCAGGACTTCATCGACTACTGCAAGAAGGGACCCGCGTGGGCGCGCATCGACAAAATCGAAATCGAAGCGGCAGAGGTCAACGAAGGACTTACCGCGTTCGATGCCTAATGATTACGAATTTTTCCAACTAACCCTGAATTGCTCGCCGATAATCTCGCGAACCTTAGCCACAACTTCTTCATCGGGCGGAGTGGAGATGAAGTCGATGTTTTTCAACACGTTCTGCGGATTGGTGGTTGAGAACAGCGTTGACGTAATGCGCGGGTTGTGGAGGCTGTATTGCATTGCGAGTTTTTCGATAGGATAACCAATTGAATCGCAATATTTTGCCGCCTTGGCGCAAGCATCGCGCAAAGCCTGTGGAGCGGGATGCCAATCGGGTGCGCCGCGCATTGTGAGCAATCCCATCGAGAGCGGACTTGCATTGATAACGCCCACGCCACGGCTCTCAAAAAAGTCGAGAAAGTCAACCAACTTGTCATCGCAAAGGCAGTAGTGGCAGAAGTTCAATACCGATTCCACTGTGCCTTTTGGCGTATGCTCCACCACCCAACGGAGGTTTTCGAGTTGGAGGTCGGTGATGCCCACGTGCCCAACAACGCCCTTTTCGCGGAGTTCTACGAGTGCGGGCAGAGTTTCGTCGCACACCTTTTGCAATCCGCCGGGCAGCGCAGCCTGAAATTCGATGTCGTGAACGTTGATGATGTCGATGTAGTCAACATTGAGGCGTTCCATACTCTCGTAAACGCTGTCGTGAGCGCGTTTGGCGGAATAGTCCCAAGAGTTGACACCGTCCTTGCCGTAGCGACCAACCTTTGTTGAGAGGATGAATTTGTCGCGGGGAATCTCCTTCAACGCCTTGCCAAGCACCATTTCGGCCTTCAAGTGTCCGTAATACGGCGACACGTCGATAAAGTTGATACCATTTTCCACAGCGGTATGCACCGCCCTGATTCCGTCCTCCTCTTTAAGCGAGTGGAAAACCCCGCCGAGGCTCGACGCTCCAAAACCCAATGCAGAGAGTTTTAAGGATGTATTTCCAAGTGATCTAAGTTCCATATTGTTATTAATTGTTGTTGTTCTGTTTTATAATTTCCCAATGACCGCTTCGATTAGAACCAACGTGCTGTATGAGGCCTTTGTCTTTGAGTTTTGCAATATTCTGTTTAGTTTTTCTAATTGAAATATGAAGAATATCCGCTAATTGTTGTATCGTAACAATTGCATTTTTCCCAATCTCATCAAGAATTACCTTTTGGTTTTCGGTGACCCTTTCTACGACCTCATTGGTGACCCCATTGGTGACCTTTTTGGTGACCCCATCAATGTTTTCAGTGACCTTTTTGGTGACCCCACTATCGTTTTCAGTGACCTTACCGTTATTTTTCTGGGAAATCTCTACGCGTTTCTCTACGACCCCATTTACATTTTCTACGTCCTCGCCATTGTTTTTTTCAATAGTTTCCGCCACCAAATCGGTATTGCGATAGATGGTAACGCGCACACCGCCGCAGAAATCTTCAAATTTTGGTTCTTTGAGACCCGCTGCGGTGAACTGAGTAACTATTTTTGAAATGCCGCGCCCCCAAGCCTCGATGAAACCTGCCTTATAAAATGCAAACGCAATGTTCTTGTTACGAGCACTGGAGGCGTGTGGCTCGTGGAGTTTGGCGATAGTGAGTTCTTCGGGCAGACGTCCGTAATTCCAAAGTTCAATGCGGTCGCGCCAAACTTTCATCTGAATAGCCACGCCCATATAGTCCTTATGGATAATCGAATTGAAAATCGCCTCGCGGAATGCATCTTCGGGAATTTCGAGCGGTTCTATGCGCTGCAAACCCTCGTAATGTATCGGCGAAATCAAGTATTTGGCTTTGAGGATTTTAATCACGGTGTCGCACATTTTCAAAATGTTGCCTTCCACAAGGTCTTGAAAAATGAGGTCGGTGTCGTCCTTGCCAAAAAAACCGATTTTGAAATACACACCCGTAATAAAATCCTGAGGACACTTGCCAAACAAAAGGATTGCGGCGTTTTTGAGTTTGCCGTCAGAATCCATAAGGTGAAGATTTTTCAAAACATCTTCGGTGCTACTGTTGAGCGATTCTTCGGGAAGACGCTGTGCATCAACTGACTTGCGCAAAAAATAGTCTATGGCTTTTCGGTCGATGTCGTTGATGGTGGCCTGTTCGCAGATAATGTCGTCCCAAGTGCGACCAAGTTTTTTAAGCACAAACTGTTGCAAGGCAATGCCGTTCAACTCCTGTTTGGTGCTGCCCGAACGGTAATGGTAAACGCCTTTGAGCGAGATAGGTACATTGCTCGGTGCAACGTCTATCTCGATGTATTCTTTGCCGTCCTTGGTATGGACATTTACATCGGCTACAATGCCCAACAGCGCGACGATTTTGTTTGGAATATCCTCCGAAAGGCGGTGTGCGTCCTTTACGCCACACACATTGCCGCCGTCGTCGATACCGATGTAGAGTTTGCCGCCCTGCGCATTTGCAAAGCCACAAATCCATTTCAAATACTCGTCGCGCCAAGTTTCCTTGTATTCGATGTTTTGGTTTTCTGCGTTCATAATCGACGTTTTGTTTGCGACAAATGTAATAAAAGATTTTGTGATGGCAAAGATATTTTGGTGACAGATATTCCATTTTGGAATAAATGGCAGTTGTCAAGGATTATTTAATGACTTAATCAGTTGATTATTAATAAATTATCAACACAACGCAAACATTTTCTAAAAAAAGTGGCTGAATAATTTTGCAGCAATTTCAAAAATACATACATTTGAAGCGACAAAAACATAAAATTGAAAGAGCGTTTGCCCAAAACTGACTAACTGAAATCTCCCTAATTAAGTAAGTATCCGTCAGTTCAGGCTTGTTTTTTAGTGGTGGATATTGGCTTTTGGGAAACCTATGTTTACTATTAAAAACAGTCTGCGTCTTTCTTTTTTGTCGTATGTTAAATCAATTCATAATAATAACTATGGAAAAAACAACTGTTAAGGTCGATACAACCAACAACAATATTATTTTTCCCTCTACCTATACGCATAAGAATATATATATTAGTTGTGCTGTTAGGTCCGAAATTGGGAAAAAAATGCGTGACGAACTTCTTAAAGATGGATTCAATGTTTTAGATCGTCGAAGTTCTGTAAAGATAGGCGACAATCTTCTATCGAATATAGATTTGTGCTCCGATTTTATTTTGATAATTGATCACGATTATATATTTAATCAAGAGTATGATACTATATTAATTGACGAAAAAATGAAAGATGAATTTCATTATGCCTTTGAACAACAAAAACATATCATACCCATTATAAAAAAAAGTTTATCAGATCTATCAAGAAGACGTTTTAATGATGACAAGATGTCATCTTATCTACGTAGCACAATGTGTTTAACAATAAGCGATTCATTTACTGACGAGGATTATACTAAACTTAAAGAAGCCCTTGTAGTAACAAGCATTTCAAAAGCACAAGCCGAACAAATAGAACGCAAAAAAGAACGAAAGAAAAGCATTGATGAAATTGTTAGTGGTCTCAAAACCGACAGGATTGAGCGTGAACATTCTCGTGTTCAATGGTGGTATTGGATGTGTAATGTACTTTTCGTTGGACTACTTACAGGATTTGGATTTTATATGTCTTGGAATCTGCAAACCATTAGTTCGAAAACAGATGTGGAAGGTGTTTATTTTTTAAGAACAGACCAAGAGAAAATGGATTCCGTTAAAATTCAAATTAATAGTCTGAGAAAGAACCAATTGCAACTGGACTCTCTCAAAAAAGGAATCACCAAACTATTTGTCCGTATGGATTATACCCCTACGCGAGCCATTTTAGACTCCACATTGTTTGAACAAAAAGCAATTGATTCGTTATCGCAAATTATGTTCAATATCACTGATGATTATAGACCTGAACACAAAGGAAGTCCGTATGAAATATCAATTTCTGAAATATTAATAAGGATTTTAATTAGTATGTCATTCCTATCTATGATATTCGTTCTTATGAATCAAGCCGCCCGTTCGAGGAAGAACTTAGTTCTTTTATCAAAAGAGATTCAGGAATACCAATACATCGGCGCTTTATTAAAAGGTAAAGTTGATATGTCAACCAATGAAGAGGAGACCAACAAATCAATAGATAAAACATTTGACGAAATGATAAAACTCCACCTTGATATTCAACGTCAACGTCTTGAAAAAGAAGACCACACCGAAGTTAAAGACATTACACCCGATATTCTTAACTTCTTCAAGGAAAACACCTCGACAATGATGGGCAATTTCAACGAAATGCAGAAGAATATTTTGGACTTGCACAAAACGATTGTGCAGACATTAAAGGATGATAAAGATAAGAAATAATATCTAAGGGAAAGTATCGGGGAAGTTTACTGCCCAAAAACTTCCCAAAAACCAACCACTAACAACTTTTCTATCAACCTTTCTGTCAACTTTTCTATCAACCCACGGCTTTAATAGTTGATTAAAAAAAGTATTGTCCAAACTTGATGTCGCAAATTGCAATTTCAAGTTTAGACAACACTTGTCTGAAAATCAATAGTATGCAGTGATGCCGCAATTTGCAACATCACCCAAAAATCTTATTCCCACTCCACCAAAATCCTGAACACTTTGCCAGGAGCCTCGCTCCACGTTTTCAACGCTTCGGCGGATTGATTAGGCTCGATGATTTCAATTTCCCTCAATTACCTCCATCTCCACCTCGTGCTTGGATTCTTTTGTGTTGTAATTGATTCCGACAAGAATTATGCGGCGGGAGAACCCTTTGAGCGACTTAGGATAGTCTTTGCGCTTGATTTGTTCGATTGCGCCTTTGGCTGTCTTGTCGTATTTGAGTTCAACAACTATGGCAGGGCGGTGAGGCTTGTTGACAGGAACAAAAACCATATCTGCAAAACCTTTGCCCGTGGGGAGTTCGTGGAAGATTTTGTAATCTTTTATAGCCGCATAATACGCAAAACGTATTGCCACAGCCATTGCCGCCTCGCTGTTGATGTTGATAAACGACGAGGCATCCGGGCGGCAGTCGTCAAAAGAATTTGCAACATATTGGCTATCAAGCGAAATAGTCTTTTCGACCAAAGTGAGCGAATTAGCCATTGCCTTTGAAATCCATCCCCAACCTGTTTTCGACAAAGTAATCCTAAACTCGCCGGCAACTTCGGTATTGGGAATCATAACACCATTAGTTTCAGGATTATACGACAAATATCCGAGATGAACCAATAGAGTGAAAACATCGTCGTAACTTTCGATGTGCCTAAAATCGTTGCGAAAACTCGTAACTTCAATTGTTATCTCTTCGCCGTTGAGCAATTTTTCAATTTTCGGTTTTACATTGTTCTCGTCAATATGTATGTAAGGCTCTATGAATGTGTAAGATGCGGACTTTGCCCAATAACTGTTGTAATTACGGTTGTAAATCGACAGCATTACGGAATTGGGATTGAACATAGACCTTTCATCGCCGACGATATAACCGTCGTATGCGTGTTCCATCTGTTCCAAATCCATATTGTATTTTTCGCAGAGAGTCTTAACCTCCTCCTTTGTAAAACCGTAATACTTGGCTGTCGGGCCCGGGTTGATGACACTTTGTTCCCTGAAATTGTTCATCGCCGACTGCGTTTCGTACTTGATAATCGGCAAAATACCCGTCATATACACCAAGAGGAAAATTTTGTTGGCGGAGTTTGCCTTGAACATCGAACGCAAGAAGTTGACATATTGATCGCAAATGCTCTTATCCTCGTCCCGCACAAGCATATCCCACTCGTCGATTATCATTATGAAACGGTCGCCGGTTGTCTCGTTGATTTCGGTAAGAGCGTCAAAGAGAATGTTTTCTTCCTTCAAAAATGGATACGACTTCTTCAAATCAGCAACAATTTTCTTTTGCGCCACTGTAACAATGTCGCTCTTTTTGATTGCCGCAAAACGATTCCAATCTATGAAAATCGTCGGATATTTGTTGAGATGTTTTTCATAATCAGGCGATTTGGAAATTTCGAGGTCGTCAAAAAGTTTCCTTGAATCCGAAAATCTGTCGTAATAGGCATACGCCATCTTAGCCGCCACCGACTTGCCAAAACGTCGGGGGCGGGAGATGCACATAAAACGGTCTTCTGTGTCGATATTTGAGTTCAACACATTCAGTAGTCCCGATTTATCAACGAACTTGCTGTTTTTAACGCTTTCAAAATCGCTATTACCGTAGTCTATAAATTCGCTCATAATAATCTCCTATTTTTAACGACGAACAAATTTAAGCACTTATTTCGGATTTTGCAAAAAAAATTTATGCCACTATTCCCATTTCACCAATATCCTAAACACCTTGCCCGGTGCATCGCTCCACGTTTTCAACGCTTCGGCGGCTTGATTAGGCTCAATGATACGGCTGATGAATTTTTCGATGGGGGCGTTGGCGTTGGTGAGGTATTTGATAACTGCCTCAAAATCCGAAGGATTGGCGTTGCGCGAACCCATAATGTCGAGTTCCTTCTTTACAAAAAGGCTCGTGGTGAGGGCAATGTCGGCTTTGGCATAACCTATGCAAACAATGCGACCTGTGAACGCCACTTTATTGACAGCCAATTGGTATGTAGGAGCCGCGCCAACTGCCTCAATCACAACGTCGGGCGCGGGAAGATTCCATTCTGTGGCGGTGTTGTAGGTGAATTTTGCGCCGAGAGTGCGAGCGAGGGCAAGTTTTTCGTCGTCAAGGTCGGCAGCAATTACAGTTGCACCACGCATAATGGCACGCACAACAGCACCAAGACCCACCATTCCGCAGCCGATAACCATAACCGTGTCGGTGTCGGTAACTCTGCCACGGTCAACAGCGTGAAAACCAACGCTCATCGGCTCAATCAAAGCCGCGTCACGCAATGAAACCTCACCGCAAGGAATCACCTTTTGCCACGGGAGGGCGATGTATTCCTGCATTGCGCCATTACGCTGAACGCCAAGAGTTTCGTTGTTTTCGCAGGCATTCACACGACCACGACGGCACGATGCACAACATCCGCAGTTGGTGTAAGGATTTACGGTAACTACTTGTCCCGCTTTGAGTTGCGGCGGAACTCCATCGGCGGTTTCAACGATTGTTGCGCCAATTTCGTGACCCGGAATACGAGGGAAAGTTACCATAGCGTTGCCGCCACGAAAAGTATTGAGGTCTGATCCACAGAAACCTACATAACCGAGTTTCAACAGCACTTCGCCGGATTTGAGAACCGGCTTTTCAACATCGACAACAGCCACGTTGCCGGGAGATTTTATTTGAATTGCTTTCATTTTGTTATATTTAATTGGTAAGGGCAAAGATAGGAAAAGTTTTGGAAAAAATCTCCCCCTCCCCCACAATTTTTGTTCAAACCCTTTCAAAAATGTTGCGTGCAACAAATTTGATAGTATTTGAACGTTTTTTTATATGCTGGGTGGGCGGCAGGGTGTAAATTTGCCATCGTAATTCACGAAATTTTTAATCAACAAAAAACGTCCTAATATGAAAAGATTGTTATTAACATTGACCGCTTTGGCTTTGGCGGCGGGAGGTTTTGCGCAGGATTTTCCGGCTGCAAACCGCGCTATGCTCAAAGTGAAGGCGCAGAAAAAGTACCTAATGTTGCCCGTTGAGGACAATGCCGACGGCGCCAACATTCAGGTAATCGGCAAAAACAGCCTTGTAAAGAGTCTCAACGTAAGGCTCGCCCGTCAAAAAACCGACTACTACGTGCCGCTCGAAATCAATGGCGACCTGACTCTCGACATCGATTTTTGGGGCGAAAACAAGGGCATCGAACATTATGCGTGTTGGAAAGATATGCCGCAATCTGACGATTTCAACACTCAAAACCGCGAGAGATTCCGCCCTGAATTTCACCACACGCCCGCCTATGGTTGGATGAACGACCCTAACGGTATGTTTTACCTCGATGGTGTGTATCATCTTTATTATCAATGGAATCCATACGGCTCCACTTGGGAAAATATGACTTGGGGACATTCCACATCCAAAGACCTCGTGAATTGGACGGCTGAAAAACCTGTGCTCTTTCCCGACGCATTGGGCGCGATATTTTCGGGTTCGTGCGTGGTTGACAAAAACAACACTGCGGGCTTCGGCAAAAACGCCATTGTAGCCTTCTACACCTCGGCGGGAAGGAATCAGGTGCAGTCGATGGCGTATTCTACCGACGGCGGCTACACTTTCTCCAAGTACGACCGAAATCCCGTCCTCATTGGCGACTGTCCCGATTTTCGCGACCCGAAGGTGTTTTGGAACTCGGAGGCGGGCTTATGGAATATGATACTTGCCGCAGGGCAGGAGATGAGGATTTATTCGTCTAAAAACCTGAAAGAGTGGGAGTTTGAGAGTAGTTTTGGCGCGGGCTACGGAGCGCACGGCGGCGTTTGGGAATGTCCCGACTTGATGAAAATCGACAACAAGTGGGTGTTGATTTGCAACATCAATCCGGGTGGCATTTTTGGCGGCAGCGCAACTCAGTATTTTGTGGGCGATTTTGATGGCAAACGCTTCACTACCAATCAGAAAGAGACACTTTGGCTCGATTACGGCAAAGACCATTACGCCACGGTAACATTCTTCAACGCGCCCTACAACCGCCGCATTGCGCTCGCTTGGATGAGCAATTGGCAATACGCTAACCAAGTGCCTACCAATCAGTTCCGCTCGGCAAATTCGGTTCCGAGAGATTTGGGAGTGTTTGCTGTTGACGGCAATTATTATTGCAGTGCCAAACCGTCGTCCGAACTCCTCAAAATGCGCGGCTCGGCAATAAAAACGCCGTCCGAGACCTGCGAAATTGTTGTTGACATCAAAAAAGACACAAAAATCACATTGTCTAACTCGCGAAACGAGTATGTAACAATCAGTTACGACAAAACGACAAGCGTATTGAAATTTGACCGCACGCACAGCGGCAACTGCGATTTCAGTCCAGATTTTGCGGCAGAAACATCTGTAAAAGTGCCGGGCGGAAGCCGTCAGTTGAGGATATTCATCGACCGTTGCAGCATTGAGGTATTCGATTCGGAAGGCAGAGTCGTAATGACCAACCTCGTATTCCCGTCGGAATATTATTCTAAAATTGCGGCAACAGGCTGCAAAACAACCATTTACCAACTAAAAAAATAATTATGGAGATGACTAAGAAACTTACCCTGATACCCATAATGCTGAGTTTTTTCTGTATGGGTTTTGTAGATCTGGTGGGCATTGCCTCCAACTACGTTAAGCAAGACTTGGCACTGAGCGATTCCACAGCCAACATTTTTCCGTCGTTGGTGTTCTTTTGGTTTTTGATTTTTTCGGTGCCAACGGGAATGTTGATGAACCGCATCGGCAGAAAAAACACCGTGTTGCTGTCGTTGGTGATAACGTCGGTGTCGCTGTTGATACCTCTGTTTGGCAATTCGTTTGCCGTGATGCTGATTGCGTTTTCGCTTTTGGGCATTGGCAACGCGCTGATGCAGACATCGCTCAACCCGTTGGTTTCCACCGTTTTGGGCGACAAAAACCTTGCGTCAACACTCACATTTGGACAGTTTGTAAAGGCAATTGCATCGTTTTCAGCACCTTACATCGCCACTTGGGGAGCCACTCAGGTGATTCCTGAATTTGGATTGTCGTGGAAAGTGCTGTTTCTCACGTTCTTTGTGGCAAGCGTTTTTTCGGCTGTAATGCTCAAAGTAACGCCCGTAACCGAAGCCATTGGGGAAGGCAAGTCAACCACCATTTTGTCGTGCCTCAAACTCCTGAAAACTCCAATCGTGTTGCTCACATTTTTGGGCATAATGTGCCACGTGGGCATCGACGTTGGCATCAACACCACCGCGCCCAAAATCCTGATGGAACGCCTTGGAATGACGCTCACCGACGCAGCATTTGCCACAAGTCTCTACTTTATTTTCCGCACATTGGGCTGTCTGACAGGTTCGTTTTTCCTCAGAATTATGAAAAATAGGACGTTTTTTGCAATCTGTCTTTTGATGATGGTCTTGTCAGTGTGCGGACTTTTTTGGGGAGAATCCAAGCCGCTGTTGTTCACCGCAATAGCACTCGCCGGCTTTGGCAATTCCAACATTTTCCCGATATGCTTTGCCAAGGCGCTCACCTCGATGCCCGACAAGCAAAACGAAGTTTCGGGATTGATGATAATGGGCTTGTTTGGCGGTACAATTTTCCCGCTCATAATGGGCTTTGCCGCCGATGCCTTCGGACAATCCGGCGCAGTGGCTGTAATCGCAGTTGGTGTGGCTTACTTGCTGTGGTTCACGAAGAAAATTGACAATTAATTGACAATAATTAAAAACCGTAATACAATGAAAAGATATATAGTAGGCCTTGGTGAGGTGTTGTGGGATATGCTTCCCGAGGGCAAGAAACTCGGTGGTGCGCCATCAAATTTTGCGTACCACGCCGGACAATTTTTGGGACACGACAACACGTTGGCTGTGAGCGCAATCGGCGACGACGATTTGGCAGACGAAACCATCGACAATATGCGTCAACATTCGCTCAACTTCTTGATGCCAAAGGTGGAATACCCGACAGGCACTGTTCAGGTAACGCTCGACAAATACGGCGTGCCTACCTACGACATCAAGGAAAATGTGGCTTGGGACAATATCCCCTTCAATCCCGAAATCAAGGAAGTGGCTCAAAACTGCCGCGCCGTTTGCTTCGGCTCGTTGGCGCAGCGCAACATCGTGTCGCGCAACACGATAGCGGCGTTTTTGGACGCTACACCCGACGACTGCCTCAAAATTTTCGACATCAATCTCCGTCAAAATTTCTACACCAAGGAGATTATCGAAAATTCGCTGCGTCGCTGCAACATTCTCAAAATCAACGACGAAGAGTTGATAACAATCGGACGCTTATTTGAGTTTCCCGGTCTCGACATCCGCAGCAAGTGCAAGAAACTCATCAAGGAGTATTCGCTCGACATCTTGGTATTGACCTGCGGCACCAACGGCTCGTATGTGTTCACCGGCAACGAATCAAGTTTCCAAGAGACACCCTCGGTAAACGTTGCCGACACGGTAGGCGCGGGCGATTCGTTCACAGGCACATTCTGCGCGTCGATTTTGAGCGGCAAGTCGGTAAAAGAGGCACACGAAGCGGCTGTGGAAGTCTCGGCATTTGTCTGCACCCAAAAAGGCGCAATGCCCGAAATTCCCTCGGCATTGAAGGCAAAAATAATGTAGAGTTAGTTAGTAATCTTCTCAGTATATGAACACCGAATCAGACATCAAGTTTGATTCGGTGATTTTTTTTACCTCATCTCTCCCGGTGCGATGCCGTACTCGTCTTTGAAACATTTGGTGAAGTATGCCGGAGACGAAAAGCCTGAGTTGTAGGCAATTTCGGAGATGGTTTTGGTGGTTTCAGCGAGGAGTTTGCGGCCGTATTGCAGACGCGATTTGCGCAACAAATCTACGGGAGTGCTGCCGGTCAACGCCTTGATTTTGCGGTAAAACTGCGTGCGGCTCATTCCCATCTCCAAGGCGAGCGATTCTACACTGAGTTCGCTTTCCGAAATGTGAGCCTCCACGTATTCGCGGAATCGTTTTACAAAAATGTCCTCGGTTGCTGGGGGTTCTTGGGGTTGATTATCAGTCTGTTGCGTAGGTTCGGCGGTAGATGGTTCGGCGGAATGACTTTCCCAAATAGTTTTGAGCAAATGTCTGTTTTTCAATAGATTGTCTATACGCGCCAATAGCAATTTGCTCGAAAACGGCTTGGTGATGTAAGCGTCGGCACCGTGGAGATAGCCTTCCACTTGGTTTTCGTCCAACGACCGCGCCGTGAGCATTATCACAGGGATATGGCTCGTGATAATATTCTCCTTGATTTGACGGCAAAAATCCAAACCGTTCATCACAGGCATCATTATATCGCTGATAATCAAGTCAGGAACTTCCTTTTCGGCAATTTCAAGACCTTCCCTTCCGTCGGCTGCCTCAAAAATCTTGTAACGTCCTTGGAGTATCATCCTCAGATAAGCCAAAATGTCGGCGTTGTCGTCAACGGTAAGCAAAGTAAAAGCGTTGTCGGGCGGTGCGGCATTGTCGGCGGCATTGTCGGCGGTGCTGTGGGCGGTGATTTGGTCGATTTCCTCAAACGAAAGTCCGCCGGTGTGCTTGCCGGTCTGAATCTCCAAAATCTTGTTAATCAACTCCGAAAGTCGCGACGTATTGCGGCAAATTATCGAAAACATCTCCGAAGTCTGCGGATTAGAATTGCGGATTTCGTTGGTTTGGGCAAGTTGCGACAGAGGTCCTTCTATCAACGTGAGCGGCGTGCGGAGTTGGTGGCTTATTTCGGTGTAAAAATTGAGTTGCTGTTGAGCCATACGCTCTTTTTCGTCTTTGATTCTTGCCCGTTGGAGCATATAACGATAGACAATCACAGCAAGCACAAGCATCAATATCACAAGGCTCGCCGCCATAAAGGTCATCATTTTTTGATTGTCGAGTTCGTGGAGATAATTGTCCGCCTTTTGGTGAAGGAGTTCGAGGCGATGCCATTGATTAGCAAGTTCTTCGCTCTCCATATAAAGCACAGTGGCGTTGTCGGGCGTAACGATTGCCGAACTCAGGAGCGTCTCTCTTTGATACGGGCGTTTTTCGAGGATGTCGAGGGCAAGTTTCAATAGCAAGTCGCCACGTGTGGGATAGATGTACGAAGCGTCTAACAATGAATCCATTACGAGTTTGATGCCGCCGTTTTCATCGGGCAGACCGTCGATGCCGCAAAATTTTGGGAGCGGCTTGCCGGTGTAAAATTTTTCAAAAGCCTTGCGCGCACCCAATGCCGTGCGGTCGTTATGTCCAAAAACAAGGTCGATGCTGTCGATATTTTGGGCGTTTTGCATTACCACATCGTAAGCGCGTTGCTCAGTCCAATCGCCTATGAGTGTGGAGATTACCTGCATTTCGGGATATTCTTTGAGAGCGTCGTGAAAACCATTGTGGCGTTCCTCGGCAGGCGACGAACCGTCCAATCCCGTTATCTCCAAAATTCTGCCCTTGCCGTTGAGCCTGCCCGCCATATAACGCGCCATACGGAATCCCATTTCGTAATTGTCGGCACTCATAAAGGCGGTGTATTTGGTGGAGCCGGTTTTGCGCTCGAATACAATCACAGGCACACCACTTTCGGCAGTACGGTCTATCGCCGCCGAAATGCTCTCCACTTGGTTAGGAGCCACGATGAGCAAGTCAACGCC
>DGIK01000191.1 GCA_002393195.1 Bacteroidales bacterium UBA3824
TCGAACCTATGACCCTCTGCTTGTAAGGCAGACGCTCTGAACCAACTGAGCTAAACTCCCGTTCTTATTTTGACGTTGCAAAGGTATGTACAATTTTTATATTCTCCAAATCATTTTGCAATTATTTTTGTAAAATTTTTCGGTTGTAATGCCTAACTTTTTGTCAATTAAGATGATAGATATTACAATTTTTTGTCATTCGGTGGGGTGCACTTTGCCCGATTCTCTCAAATATTGACCCGTATATGATTCTTTGCACTTTGCCAATTGCTCCGGCGTGCCGGCAAATACAATGTTGCCGCCCTCCTTGCCGCCCTCTTTGCCGAGGTCGATGACGTAATCGGCGCATTTGATTATCTCTGGGTCGTGCTCTATGATTACGGCTGTGTTGCCACGGTCGATGAGCGCGTTGATGGCAGCAAGAAGTTTCTTGATGTCGTGGAAGTGCAGACCCGTGGTAGGCTCGTCAAAGATAAACATCGTGTGCTGTCCCGATTTTTCGGAGAGCAAGAACGACGCCAACTTAATCCTCTGATTTTCACCGCCTGAGAGTGTTGACGACGGTTGACCAAGTTTGATGTAGCCAAGTCCAACTTGCGAAAGTACGGAAAGTTTTTGGGCAATTTTGACGGCTGTGTTGTTCTTGACATCTTCGCCAAAAAACGCTTGCGCCTCGTCCACCGACATATTGAGGATGTCGTAGATATTCTTGTCGCGGTATTTTACCTCCAAAGTCTCGTCCTTGAATCTGCGTCCCTGACAACTCTCGCACACCAACGTAACGTCCGCCATAAATTGCATTTCTACTTTGATGATGCCTTCGCCCTGACATTCGGGGCAGCGTCCGCCGTCGGTATTGAACGAAAAATATCCCGGCGTGTAGCCCATCTGACGGCTAAGTTGTTGGTCGGCAAAGAGTTTGCGGATGTCGTCGTATGCCTTGATGTAACTTACTGGATTGCTGCGCGTGGATGTGCCAATCGGGTTTTGGTCAACAATCTCCACACCGTCGAGCATTTTGAGGTCGCCGTCGATGAAGTCGTGTTCGCCCGGTTTTTCGCCCTCGTCGAGCAACGTCTGCGCAAGTGCGGGGTAGAGTATGCCTTTTATCAACGACGACTTGCCCGAGCCGCTCACGCCTGTTACAACTGTCAATAGATACAATGGTATCTTTACGGTGATGTTTTTGAGGTTGTTCATCCTCGCGCCGTGTATCGTGATGCCCGCGCCCGACTTGGGATTCCACATCCGTCGTTTGGGCAATGGTATCTCCATTTCGCCTGTCAAATATTTGGCTGTGAGGCTGTTGGTGGCTTTGCAAAGGTCGTCGATTGCACCCTCAAACATTATCTCGCCGCCAAAAACTCCCGCCTCGGGGCCTATGTCGATGATGTGGTCGGCGGCGCGGATAATCTCCTCGTCGTGCTCAACAACCAAGACCGTGTTGCCGAGGTCGCGGAGTTTGCGCAGGACGTTGATGAGGCGGTGCGTGTCGCGGGTATGGAGGCCTACGGATGGCTCGTCCAAGATGTACAGCGAACCCGTAAGGCTCGAGCCAAGGCTCGTAGCCAAATTGATGCGCTGCGATTCGCCGCCCGAAAGCGTAGATGAAAGCCTGTCTAATGTGATGTAATGCAATCCTACGTCGCACAAAAATTCCAACCGCGAGATGATTTCCTTCAAGATTCGGTCGGCGATTTTGCGGTCGGTGTCGTCGAGGGTGATGTTGCGGAAATATTCGAGCAATTCGTCGGCGGGCATCTTTACAATTTGGTCGATGCTGCGTCCCGACACCTTTATATATGTAGCCTCCTTGCGCAGACGCGAGCCGCGACATTCGGGGCAGATGGTCTGTCCACGGTAACGCGCTATCATCACGCGGCATTGTATCTTGTAACTCTCCTTCTGCAACATCTCAAAAAACTCGTTGATGCCGTGCAAGCCGCGCCGTCCCGACCAAAGGATGTCTTTTTCCTCGTCGGTGAGCATATTATAAGGTGTGTGGATTGGAAATCCGTGCTTCGCCGCCTTCATGCAGAAATCGTCCTTCCATTCGCCGAGTTTGGGACCGTTCCAACATTTGACGGCGTTTTCATATACCGAAAGGCTTTTGTTGGGTACTACGAGGTCTTCGTCAACACCCATCACGCGTCCGAGTCCGTTGCACTTGGGACATGCGCCGAGGGGATTGTTGAAGGTAAAAGTATTGACGCTTGGCGCCTCAAACTTGATTCCGTCTGCCTCAAACCTCGTGCAAAAACTCTCCGTGCGCATCTCCTTGCCCGGCTCTTGGATTTCGAGGAGGCTGTCGCCGTCGCCCTCATAAAACGCCGTCTGTATGCTGTCGCCCATTCGGCTCACCGCGTCGGCGGCTTTGTTGGGCTTGAAACGGTCTATCAAAATATGCTTTTGTTTGAATTTTTTGAGGGTGTTTTTTTGAGCGATGAGGTCGGATATTTCGTAAATCTCGCCGTCTGCCTTGATGCGCGAAATGCCCTCCATGACAAGGAGTTGCAGGTGTTGCTCCATCGTGCGGCCTTCCATCGGCACTATCGGCGCGAGGAGTGTGATGCGCGTGTCGGCGGGCAGTGTGAGGATATAATCAACAACGTCGTCAACAGACTGCCGCTTTACTTCCTTACCCGAAATCGGCGAAATCGTGCGGCCTACGCGGGCGTAGAGCAATTTGAGGTAGTCGTAAATTTCCGTCGATGTGCCCACGGTGCTGCGGGTGTTGCGCGTGGTGGTCTTTTGCTCGATGGCGATAGCGGGCGGTATGCCCTTGATGTAATCCACTTCGGGCTTCGTTATCCTGCCGAGAAACTGCCGCGCATACGCCGACAGCGACTCTACATACCGCCGCTGCCCTTCGGCGTACAAGGTGTCGAAGGCAAGCGTACTCTTGCCCGATCCGCTTAATCCAGTGATTACCACAAACTTGCCCCTCGGTATCGTGAGCGAGATGTTTTTGAGGTTGTGGAGGCGTGCGCCTTTTATAATGATGTTGCCTGACGTTTCGTCGGTGGTGTTGATGCCCATATTTTTGATGATTTGAAATATTTTGCAAAATTAATAGAAATCTTGTTTTGTGGAACAGTTTTTTTGTTTTAATTTTGTGTTATCTTTCAAAAAACTAAAATTACATACTGAAAATGATACAGAGACAACAGACCATTTGGTGGTTTTTGATAGGAGTATTTGCGGTGCTGATGCTCTTTTTTGATTGGATGACGCTGTTTGTTACCGACGGCAATTACACTCTATCGTCGTCGGGCATCTTGAAGGACGGCAATACTGTCATCCCCGGCACTATGCTCACGGTGTACCTCATCGTGGAGGCGGTGTTCAATTTTGTGATTATCTTCCTCTACAAGAAGCGCATCTTGCAGTCGAGGCTCACAATCATTTCTATCGTGCTTTCGCTCGGCACATACGGACTTGTGGCGTTGTACCGCTATATGTCTTTCACAGAGGAGGTTACAAGCACCAATTTCAATTGGCCGCTCATTCTTCCGCTCATCAGCGCAATCCTCGGCGTCATGGCATTCAGGCACGTACTGATGGACGAGGCAAAAGTGCGCTCGCTCGACAGGCTTCGTTAATGCAAATTATCAACCAAACTTTACAAAATCACCGTTTATCGTCGAAAAGTGTGATAAAAATCACATTTTTTGGAGATAAACGGTGATTGTTGTTTAAAATATTTTGTATCTTTGCCAAAAATTATCAGGCACTATGGATTACATTGAAAGGGATGTTACCCAAAAACTTTTGGCGTGGAAAAAAGACTTTGACCGCAAACCGCTTATTATCAAGGGTGCGCGTCAGATAGGAAAGTCGTGGGCGGTGGAAAATTTTGGCAGAACGCAATACGACCATTTTGTAACTTTCAATTTTGACCGCCGACGCGAATTGCACGACGTTTTTCAAAAGACTAAAGATCCAAAGCGCATCATCCAAGAACTCACTTTTTTTACAGATGTGCCGTTGCTGCCTGAAACGACGCTCATTTTTTTCGATGAAATTCAGGAATGTAAGGAGGCACTCAACTCATTGAAATATTTTTGTGAGGATGCGCCTGAGTATCACATCATTGCAGCGGGTTCGTTGCTTGGTGTCGCCATCAACGAGGGCAATTATTCTTTCCCGGTTGGCAAGGTAAGTTTTTTGCAGATGTTTCCGGTAAGTTTCAAGGAATTTCTTAGGGCGGCAGATGGTCAATTGTTTGCGCAATTGTCTGATTTCGTTGGAAATACAGGTCCGTTGCCGTCGATTGTTTTCAACCGTGCCGAGGAGTATTACCACGCATATCAGGTAAGTGGCGGATTGCCGCTTGCCGCTTACTATATGATTGTCAACAAGGGAGTAGAGGCGGTCGAAAGGGTTTTGGACGAACATCTTGAAACCTATGAATCCTATTTTTGTAAGCATACATTGCAATCTGATATACCCAAAATACACACAGTTTGGAGATCTATTCCAAAACAACTTTCGCGTGAAAACAATAAGTTTGTCTATCGTGTAGTGCGCGAAGGTGCTCGCGCCCGCGAATACGAAAACGCCCTGCAATGGCTCGTGAGTGCTGGTATGATTTATCAGGTGAAACTGTGTGAAAAACCGCAGTTGCCGCTGTCGTTTTACGAAAATTCGTCGGCGTTCAAGGTGTATATGCTCGACATCGGTCTTCTGCGCAAGTTGGCAAAACTTCCCGCTGAGATTTTTTTACATTCAAGCAACATCCTGACTGAGTTCAAGGGTGCTGTTGCTGAGAATTTTGTGTTGACATCATTGCTTGCCCAAGGGTTTGATGTGCCGTGCTATTGGACATTGCAGGGCAACAAGGCTGAGGTGGATTTTGTTGTGGCGGACCGCCTGTCCGTCGTCCCCATCGAGGTAAAATCCGACCGCCGCATCAGTGGCAAAAGTTTCGCCGAGTACGACAACAAATATCATCCGCCGCTCCGCATCCGTTTTTCGCTCAACAATATCAAGAAGGACGGCAACTTGATTAATCTTCCGATATTTTTGGCGGATTGGGTGAGGGAGTGGATGCCTTGAATCGCTCATTTTTTGGGATTAGAATAGCGAGAAAAATCTTGCTTAAAAAACACTTTACCACGTCCGCACTTTTTCAGAGCCGTTAATATCTTATTTTCAATACTTTCCATAAGTTTTTTGCCCATTTTTTTTCGCAAAAAGACATACTTTTTGCGAATTTTTCGTTTGCAAATTTAATGTATTTTTCGACAAAAAACAAACTATTCAACAAAAACTACAAACCGCGACACCCCCCTCGCGATTTGCTAACGATGCAACTATTTCACCATCAATAGATTGCATAATGTTTTGGATATAATTTTGTCCTGAAATAATCCGTTTTTCGGGACAAATGGAAGAGGCGGGCTCCAAAACATTACAAATATAACATCCATTTTGTTTCCTGCCAAATATACTCGCATATTATTAACGTTTGTTAATATATAGGCTGGATAATCTTTTCTCCTCGCGTATGACAAGAAAATATAGATTCAATCGTTTTAGTGCCAGCCATATTGCTCGGCGAAATAATCATCAAAAAGTTTTGGATATTTTTTCAGAAAAAAATTATTATTATATTTGAGAAAGCCAATACTTAGAGAAATGAACGCATCTGCCTCTTGATAGGTTGAAACTGAATCACATAGCAAATTTCGTTCAAATGGAATCTTTATGCTATTTCCATCCCTATCGATTGGAAATCGAAAAGAGAATGAATTGCAATCCATTTTATGGATGGTGGTACATAGATTTTCTGACATTGGCAGATATTTTTCAATATCTTTTCTAATGACATCAGAATCGGGCAACATATCCTTATCATCCATAACCTTTTTAACATAAAAATCAACTATATTGAACAATGCAACCAACGAATGACTTTTATGACAATTATCCTGTTGTTTCTTTGATAAGATTTCATATAGTTCCGAAGCGTTATCTTTAAACGCTAATTCCAAACTGTGACGAATTAAAAACAATAAAGGCAAATATACATCATCAATACGCAACTCGTCATTTTTTATCGCGGACAACAACTCACTAATAAGGGAATCATATTGAGTTTTTATTTGCCCAAGTGTATAAACCTCCCTTGTATAAAATCTCCATTCTCCTCTCAAAATTTTATCGTTTAAGTCTAAAAAGACTGGAAATATTGCCATCTTTTTCACATTTTCATCAGTGATAAACGAGAATATCGATGGCAAAACATCTAATATCTCGTTGTTTTGATAAAATCTTTGTCCTTTTTTGTTTTCAAGATATTTGAAATTATCTCCTTCTTCTTTCGGCATTAAAATTTCCAATCTGTTAACAAACTCTTGCGAGAAATTTTCACCAAGTTCGTTAATAAGTTCAGAAAGGTTGTGTGTATTTTGTACTCGTATTCCTTTGGCATCCAAACTCATTTTAAAGTATAATTCAACTGTATGCCTGAAAATGAACATTACAGCCCTATGCATACAATTTAACCTGTAATGTTTTTCAACCGAAATTGATATAATGTAATTTAGCACGTTAGCATACTGTTTAAAGTAGTATGCCCACGTGTACTCGTGTTGAGTT
Organism: Bacteroidales bacterium UBA3824; assembly: GCA_002393195.1. Classification (GTDB taxonomy): domain Bacteria; phylum Bacteroidota; class Bacteroidia; order Bacteroidales; family UBA3824; genus UBA3824. Next base: position 6,604 of record DGIK01000191.1, read on the forward strand.
TCATCAAAGATCAATTTCTCTTTGTCTATGTCAACTGGTTTTAAAATCATATTCCATTGTTTGTTTATGCTGCAAATATAATGTTTTTTTCTTACTTGGGACATAAAAACTCATTTTTTTCTCCCCAATCCCTTGCATTTTTCCGCAATCCTTTTTAACTTTGCCCTTGAAATTTCTATGTAATAGATTTTTCATAATTAACGACATAATTAACAAAGCATTAGCAATATTCGCGTCCAAGAAAAAAGCCCGGAAAACTGTTTTTCTTTCGGAAACGGATTATTTTCGCGTTGTTCCCGTTGAGGAAACGCTACTCTACTCAATGCTGTGCGCATTACACGGTGCGCGCACATTATTATCTATTGAGTAGGGTGCAGGTTTTCTTTCCGGGCTTCCTGTGGACGCGAAGATAGAAAAAGGTGACGCACCTTTTTTGTGTCCGTTGCGCAATGTTGTTTTTGCAAAGAAATGACAGCGCAAAATGGAACAGACCAACGAGGAATTGCAACTCCGCATCCGCGAACTCGAAAAGGAGGTTGCAAGGCTGCATACACAAATCAAAAAGGAGCGTTACGGACTTGTATGGCTCGACGTGCCAGAAGGGTTTGAACGCGAATCCGAAAACCAAATCCCCGTGTTGGAGGAGGTGAAGGACAAGGCTATCAAAAACGACGACGGCAAACCTACGCACATCATCATTGAGGGCGACAACTACCACGCCCTCACGTGTCTCAATTATACCCACAAGGGCAAGATTGATGTTATCTATATCGACCCGCCCTACAATACCGG
>DGIK01000052.1 GCA_002393195.1 Bacteroidales bacterium UBA3824
GTTGCACTTCGAAATTGAACTTACGTACATCCAAACATACCTCACCCCACCGCAATTCGACGACCTGATTATAGAATCGGACGGCGAACTACTTACAGGTCTGCATTTTGCAAATGACAATTACACTCCAAAAACCGAAAACATTTCCGAAAATAATTTGCCAATTTTTGACGAAACACGCCGTTGGCTCGACGAATATTTCAGTGGGAAACAACCAAATTTTCTACCGAAATTCCGCATTGAAAACGCCACAAATTTTCGTCAAAAAGTTTTAGAAATTTTGCTCAAAATTCCATACGGCACTACTGTTACATACGGACAAATCGCCGCACAAATTTCACAAAAAATGTCCGCACAAGCCGTTGGCGGCGCAGTTGGTTGGAATCCAATTTGCATCATAATACCGTGCCACAGAGTGATAGGTGCAGACGGCAAAATGGTTGGGTATGGCGGCGGGATGAAGAATAAAATTGCGTTGTTGGAATTGGAAAAAAATTGATAGATTTGCAAAATATAATTATATTTGCATCAAAATTATAATATGATGATTACAACGTTATCAACCTCCAAAGTAATCGACCGCACATTTTCGACGGGCGACTTGCCGATTTTGGTTACTTGCAACGACCAAAAGCAATACATTTGTAAATATATGCGGGCAGATTCGGTGTCAGCGTACAAATTGACGAGCGAATTGATTGGTTCAATTTTGGCAAAATATTGGAATTTGAACACACCTGAAATTGTGTTTGTAAAGATTTTGCCCGAACATACCAAACCATTTGCAATTCAATACAATCACAGCGCGGAAGCAATTGGTTATCAAAAAATTAACAACGCAATTGATATTGCAAATTATATAAATGACGACATCAAACAATCCCAAAAATTGTTTACGCAATTGTTGAAAATTGCATTGTTTGATTTTTGGATTGCCAACGAAGACCGCACTTGCAACAATGCAAATATGTTGTACGTTGACCGCGACGAAAAACTTATTTCAATCGACTACGGCGGCATATTCAATACAAATTCGTATCAAACCAAATTGTGTCAATTATCATCCTTTGACTCAATAATTTACGCCGACATATTCAAACATTTGGAAACAAATTCAGATTTTCAAAATATAGTTGAAAAATCAAAAAAATATTACGATATTTGCATCAACAAAAGCCGCAAAATATTTACAGATTTGGAAACATTGCAAATCCCAAAATCGTGGAATATTACTGAAAATATATTGCGACAAAAAATCAACGAACTATTTGAAAGGCAATGGATTGACGATTGTTTTTCAAATTATAAAGAAACATTACGTCAAAACTTTTAATACAATGAAACCTCAATTTCAATATAGTTTGGTTTACGGACTTCTGAACCTTGCGACCACCGAAAGGCTCAGCGTAGGCGTTATTTATGTGAATAATGACGAGATAAAATTCAAATATTCGCGAAAAAAAATGGACGCTTTGAAACTGATTATGAACGGCTCAGAGCATAGTTTTTTGTCGCGGATTATCAAGAACTTAGATAATTCGTGCAAAAAAGAATCCCCCTCCTACATCAACTATCTTGCACGCTATTCAAACAACTTAATTCAATTTTCGCCATTGACGACGATAGACCTCGAACCAACGCCCAAAAACTACAAATGGCTATTTGAAACATACGTATATAAAAAGCCTGACAAATAAAACCTTGCGTTTTAATTAAAAAAAACAAAAAATTTCAATAAAAATCAAATAAAATTAATATTGAAAATTGTTTTTTTAAAAAAAACGAATTACTTTTGCAGCGTGTTACTAATAATCACAAAGTTAAACTTCAATAAATTCTTAAAAAATGGCAGGAAGACCAAGAAAAAATCCGGTTGATGCAGCCGTAGAGACCCCGAAGAAGGGCGCCGCAGCCAAGGCCACCAAGGCCGCCAAGAATGTGGAAGAACCCAAAGCCAAAAGGCCCTACACAAGAAGGTCCACCAAGCAGGCCATCAAGTTTGAACTCAGCAACGAGCAGGCTCAGAATGCAGATTTCGTATCTGTAGCCGGAGAGTTCAACGATTGGAACAAGGACGCTACTCCCCTGACAAAGACCCTCAACGGATTTGAAGTGGAAGTGGAACTCGAAAAGGGCAAGTCCTATCAATTCCGCTACGTCCTCAACGGAACCACGTGGATCAACGATCCCTACCGCAAGACCGTTGACAATGGTATGGGCGACCAAAACTCGGTCATCGAATTGTAACCGTATCCTGACGGCAATGCAAATGAAAAAAGGGCAAGGTGAAATTCTGATTCATTTTGCCTTTTTTTATAATTTTGCAAACTGAAATAACACAAAAATGCAATTAAAAGCAGAACACCTCCTCAAAATCTACGGCAAGCGCACCGTCGTAAAGGACGTCTCCATCAACGTCTCGCAGGGCGAAATCGTAGGTCTCCTCGGTCCCAACGGAGCGGGCAAGACCACGTCTTTCTATATGATTGTAGGATTGATAAAACCCAACGGCGGCACCATCTACCTCGACGACACCGACATCACAAAACAGGCTATGTACAAGCGCGCGCAACTCGGCGTGGGCTACCTGCCGCAGGAAGCATCGGTATTCCGTCAGCTGAGCGTGGAAGACAACATCCTCTCCGTAATGCAGGTGCGCGGATTCAGCAAGGAATACCAAAAAGAAAAATTGGAAAGCCTTATTTCTGAATTTGGACTCGGACACATACGCAAGAGCCTCGGCATACAACTCTCCGGCGGCGAAAGGCGACGCACCGAGATAGCCCGCGCATTGGCTGTCGATCCCAAATTCATCCTCCTCGACGAACCATTTGCGGGCGTCGATCCTATCGCAGTGGAGGACATTCAGGGCATTGTTGCAACCCTAAAAAACAAAAACATCGGAATCCTAATCACCGACCACAACGTGGACGAGACCCTCGCCATCACCGACCGCGCATACCTCCTCTACGACGGACGAATCCTGCAAGCCGGCACGCCCGAAGACCTCGCCGCCGACCCCGAAGTGCGCCGCGTGTATCTCGGCAAAAACTTTGAACTCCGCCGCCCAAACCGCAACGCGCAAGAGACGACAGATACAGAAAAAATTTCAGAATCAGAACCTGAAACCAACAATACTACCGAAAACGACAACAATACTGACACAGAAAACACATCAGAAAACAACATACAAAATGGAACTCAACCTTAAACGACCGATAGCATTTTTCGACCTCGAAACCACCGGGCTCAATATTTCGAGCGACCGCATCATCGAAATCTGCATCCTGAAAGTGAACCCCGACCACTCGGAGGAGACTTTCACCACGCGCATCAATCCTACAATCCCAATCTCCAAGGAAGCCTCCGAAATCACCGGCATCAAGGACGAGGACGTCAAGGACTGCCCGACATTCAAGCAGATAGCGCACAAACTCGCCAAGATGCTCGAAAACTGCGACATCGCCGGATTCAATTCCAACAAATTCGACATCCCGCTATTGGCGGAAGAATTTCTCCGCGCCGAGGTGGATTTCGATATGAACCGCCGCAAACGCATTGACGTTCAGGTGATTTACCACAAGCAGGAGCAGCGCAACCTTACCACCGCCTACAAATTCTACTGCGGCAAAAATCTCGACGACGCACATTCTGCCGACGCCGACACACGCGCCACATACGAAGTATTGAAGGCACAATTGGACAAGTACGCCGACCTCCAAAACAATGTAGAATTTCTCTCAACGTACTCGTCGTACTCGCAAAACGTCGATTTTGCGGGCAGGATGATTTACAACGAGAACGGCGAAGAAATCTTCAATTTTGGCAAGCACAAAGGCAAGAAAGTTGTAGATGTAATCGGCAAATTGGAGCCGCAATACTACGACTGGATAATGAAAAACGACTTTGCCCTCAATACCAAGCAAGTGCTCACGCAGATAAAACTGCGCATCGCACAAGACAGGATGAACGGCGGAAGATAATTTTTTTTGAAAAAACAAAATTTTTTTTGTAATTTCAAAATTAATCACTAATATTGCAAATAATTATAATTACAATAACCATAAAAAAATAACTAAAATGGCAGAAGAAACAACACAGACCAGCGGCAGCAGCAACACCAAGGTGTACAAAATACTGTGCTACCTCAGCTACCTTTGGTTAATCCCCTACTTCGTTGCTAAAGGCGAAGTACGCGACGAAAACATGGTGCTCAACCTCAAACAGGGCTTCGGATGTCTGTTCATCATAGTAATCGGGCAGATACTCGCACACTTTAGCAACACCATCGGCGCAATCGTGATAATGCTTGGCGGCGTGCTCGCGCTCATCGGCTTCATCAACGTATTGCAAAACAAGGACAAGGAACTCCCAATCCTCGGCAGCTTCTTCACTTCGTCGTTCTCTTTCATCAAGTAAGGAGACTACAAGCAGAGAATCAACAACACTAAGAAACGCCCGCAAATTTTTTTTAACAAGAAAATTGTGGGCGTTTTTGGAAGTGGATGGAACGCGGGCATCTTGCCTGCAACAACAATAAAAATACAACAATTATGGCAGAAGAAACTCAAAACCAAAACCAAGAGCAGAAGAAGGAGGAACTCGACTCCCTGCTCAAAAAAATCCTCTATCAGGGCGTTGCGAAGGCAAGCGAAGCCATCGACTACGTGAGCAAAACCGTGTCGGGACTCGTAGGCGAAAACAAAATCACAAACGAGGAAGGCAAAAACATCGTCAACAACTTCAAGACCAACATCGACTCCAAGGTAAAGGATATGGAGACACGTCTGCGCGAGACCATCAGCAGCGCATTGCAAAACGTCCGCCCCGCATCCAAATCGGAAGTAGAAGAACTCCGCAAGCGTGTGGAAGCCTTGGAAAAAATCGTTGCAGGTCTCGACTAACATTCAGCAATTCAACTAATTACAAAAACAAAAAAGCCGTATGATCACCGAAATTGCAAACATCGGCAACAGGCTTATCGGCGACGCTGCGGGTCTCGTAAAATACACATTCGACAACCTCGCCGACGACCACAAAATCTCCGACAAGGAGAGCAAGTCGATTTTTGAAAACATCAAGAGCAAACTTTTCGACAAGTCGGCTGATATGGAGAGCACCATCAAGGAATTGCTGTACAAATTCTACGAAAAGATGGACTACGCCACACCCGAAGAAGTCGATAAACTAAGGCGGAGAATCGCCATATTGGAAAAACTAACACAAAAATAACAAACTACTAAACGAAAATGCCTTTGAAATCCACAAGCAACAAAGCCTTAGACAGGCTCAACAACGCCGTCAACATCTTGATTAAGTACGGGTTTCAAAGCATCCTCGTAAAGACGGGGCTTGTAACGCGTAAGGTAACGCAGCGCAACTTTCCCGACATAGACCCCTCACTCAACAAATGGCAGCGTATGAGGCTCGCCACGCAGGATCTTGGACCTACGGCGGTAAGGCTCGCGCAATATCTCGCCCTGCGCCCCGACATCCTGCCCGACGAACTTATCTCCGAATTTGCACACCTCGAATTTCCAAAACTCACGATAACGAAAGCCGAAGCCGAAAGCATTTTCGAGAAGTTTACGCACAGAGCCACAGCAAAGACATTCCAATATTTTGACAATCAAAGCACATTGCAAGACGGATTCACTGCCACATTCCGCGCCAAACTTCTCACCGGCGAGGACGTGGCGGTGAAAATCCTTCCGCCTGACACTCAGTCGGTTGTATTGGCGGACATCGCGCTTTTCAAAAGGCTTGCGTCGCTCACGTCGGGCGTATTGGAAAAACTCGGCGTCAACAATCCCGTGGCGTTGATAGAAGATTTTGAGCGCACGATACTCCCCGAACTCGACCTCAGCAAGGAGGCAGACAAGATGCGCCGTTTCACCAAGGCGTACAAGGGCATCAATAGTTTTGTGGTGCCGGAACTTTTTCCGCAATACACGTCCACCAATTCGCTCGTTACATATTATTACAATTCCACAAGCGTAGCAAATGCCAACGAATTTGTGGCATGGGGACTCCAACAGAAGGCTGTCGCCGACAGATTCCTGTCGATATTCATATCGGGAATGTTGGACACGGGACTATTCCTCGCCACGCCGCTCAAAGAAATCATCCGCGTATTGCCCGATGGCAGGATACATTTTGCCGATTATGGCACGGCGGGTCTATTGACCTCCGACCAACGTGTATGGATCAACGACGTGGTGGCGGCACTCTCCACGCGAAATTCGATGGTGCTCGCCGACAGTATGAGAAAATTGTCGTACAATTCGGAAGTTTATGATTTTCAATTGTTTAGAAACGACATCCAGTCGCTCGCCGACAATCTCTACTTTATGGAAAGCACCGATTATTATATGCGCGAATTTGCAATGGGCATTATGCGCATCGCCTACAAACACAAACTCCTGATACCTGCGGAAGTCGTTTCTGCCTTCAACGCCCTCGCAATCGCCGAAAACATCACTCTCTCCATAACGCCGACGAGCCGAATTTCAGAATTTTTCAAGACGTATGGCAACCGTCTCCTGCGCGACCGTATGCAGCCCGACAGGTTCAAGACGTTGTTCAATAAGAATATGACGCAAGTGTCCGACTTCCTGGAAGTGTCGCCATTGGAATTGTCGTTGATACTCAAAAAACTACGTCGCGGCGAATTTGTGGCAAACCTCAGCATCAAGGAATCGCCGACATTTTTCCGACGCATCGACATATCGGTCAATAAGTTATGTTATGTAATCATAATTGCAGTGCTAATAATCTCCGCCACGCTGATAATGGTGTTTGGACAAGATTTGTATATGTTTATGGGCATACCGTTGGCGAGCGGCATTGCCTACGCATTGGCGTTGATAATGACATTGTGGCTGCTGATATACAACGCGCGAACCCGTTATAACTCCGAAAAATAATGAAACTCAATATATATAAGGCGTCGGCGGGCAGCGGCAAGACGCACATCCTCGCCGGCAATTATATCGTGGAATCCTTTAAGCGCGTAGCCCCGATGCGTGCGGGGTCGCCGCTGTACGATGCATTCCGGGACACGATGGCTTTTGCAAGGATTTTGGCGGTAACGTTCACCAACAAGGCGGCAGGCGAAATGAAGGAGCGCATCATCCGCGAACTCGACAAACTCGCCGCCGGCGAAAAGAGCGAATATGTAAAGGACATTTGCAACCGTTACCCTCAATACACGCCCGAGCAAGTGGCGGAGCGCGCCAAGAGCATCCGCAGCGCGATTTTGCACAATTATTCGGATTTCAATCTGCGCACCATCGATTCATTCGTGCAGAGCATCGTGAGGGCTTTTTGTTATGACATCAACATCAATTCTGGGTTCACCACGCAGACCGACCAAAACGCTGTAATCGCCGACCTCATCAACGTCCTTCTCCAACAATCCGACAACGACGCCGAACTCCACGAACAATTCCGCGCAATGGCGGCAAAGAATGTCAAGGACGGTGTCAATTGGGATTTCCGCAATCAATTGACCTCATTGGCAAATTTGATTTTTACGGAGCAATTCCAAAACCTTGAACGATTTTACGGCGGAATGGACGACGAAACCAAGCGCACATATTTCGCCAAGTCGTTGGAAATCATCAATTTGATTTATGATGATTTTGAGGAAAAGGCTGACGAAATCTCCCAAAAAGCCAAACAAATTTTTGACGCATTGCCCGTGCCGCCGTCCGAAATTGGCAGAAACATCAACACCTTATATAATTTTCTCGTATTTGGCATCAAGGATTGCGAGATAAAGACCACAATATCAAAACTTTGCGAGGGCAACGGCTGGACCAACGCCAAGCCCACCAAGACCCAGCAAGAATATGTCCCAGTATTGCAGCCACAATTGGAACCATTGTTGCACGAGGCTGTAAATCTGATACTTGACCACGGCACCGACTACCTGACCGCCGCCATCATTCGCAGAGATTTTCACGCCTTTATGCTTTTGGGCGACCTTGCGAAACTGATGCCCGAATACCGACGCGAAAACAGGATGATGCTCGTATCCGACGCCACGACTTTCCTCAACGCCATCATCGCCGAAAACGACGCACCATTCATCTACGAGCGCGTCGGCAATAGGTTTGACCATATTTATATCGACGAATTTCAGGACACGTCCGAATTCCAGTGGAACAACTTCCGTCCGCTCATCGAAAACACACTGTCTCAGGGTTTTGACAATCTTATAGTTGGCGATGTCAAACAGGCAATCTACCGTTTTAGGGGCGGCGATTGGTCATTATTGAACTCCAAAGTACAATCCCAAATCGGCGACGACAGCATCAACCTCAATACATTGGACGTCAATTGGCGGTCGAGAAAAAACATCGTAGATTTCAACGACGCAATATTTCAAAAGGCGATTTCCACGCTTGCAGACCACGACGACGGCGAACTCGATTTTTCGTTGTTGAACAACATCTACGCCGACTCGTACCAACATCTGCCCAAAAACCGCGACCGCTCCGGCGGCAAGGTAGATGTAGTATTCATTGAAAACAAAAAGAAAAAATCCAAAGGCAAAACCTCCGATGAGAATGTGAACGATGCTGACGAATCTGACCCATTGGAAGGGTTGGTATTGCCCGATACGAGAGCCGACAATGTGTTCATAGTCAAATCGTTGAACAAGATGGCAGCGGAGATAGATTCGCTCATCAAGCAAGGCGTCAGTCCTCAAAAAATCACCATCCTCGTCCGCAAAGGTTGGCAGGCGAGCCTTTCGGTGAATTTTTTGATGAAATATCAGGCGGAAGTACCAGATGCGGCGCATTATGATGTGATTTCGGCAGATTCGCTTTATATAGCCAATTCGTTGATAGTCAAGATACTCGTCAACGCAATGAAATACATCAACAATCCCGCCGACATCATTGCCAAAATAGAGATGATGCGCACATATTGCATCGTTAGCGGCAAGGATATTGACGACGACGGCATTTTCAAGGCTGCTACGGACGAAGATTTGCCCAAGGATTTGCTGCCACAGGGATTTGACGACATTATGAAATCGTACTCCGACCTGCCGCTGTACGACCTTTGCGAAAAGATAGTTTCGTGTTTCAGCCTGCAAAAATTTACAGGCGATTCAGAATATTTACGCACATTTGAGGACTGCGTATTGAATTTTACAAAGACATTTTCGTCAGACCTCAATCGTTTTGTCAAATGGTGGGACGAATCGGGCAACAGGACAGCCATTCAGCCGTCCGACGAGCAAAATGCCGTCTCGATAATGACCATCCACAAGTCAAAAGGCTTAGATTTCAGCATACAGTTTGTGCCATTTTGCAATTGGGAAATGGAGGAGGTCAACAATATGCAGGACAATTACATTTGGGTGAAATGCCCTGAGGGTTCGGCGTTTGCGTCGCTGCCGGTATTGCCGGTGCGGTACAGCAGCCGGCTCGCGGGGTCGCATTTTGCATCGAAATATCTCAAAGAAAAACGCGATATGTACGTGGATTCGCTCAACCTTTTGTACGTGGCATTGACGCGCCCAGTTGACGAACTGCACATCTATTGCCCCCTGCCCGACACCGAAAAAAACACCATCAAAACCGTTGGCGACCTGCTATATTACACCATCACCGAAAAAAACACGACAGACGGCAACACGGTGAAACTTTTGGATTTTTATTACGACAATACCACGTCGCTCCTGATGTCGGACGGACACAAACTTGAACGCGGATTCCGCATCAAGGATTACAAGGGTTTTCGCGTATCGGGTTTCCAAAACACGCCGTGGGAATCTAAACTCGCCGTGCTTTCACACTCGTCGGATTTTTTCATTCAAAACAGCCCATTCCTGCAAGAAAGAATCAACCACGGACTTTTTATGCACGATGTAATGTCGCGCATCACCTACGCCGAAGACGCCCCACAGGTATTGCAGGAGATGAAATTTCAAGGCCGCATCACCGAAGCGCAAAAGTCTGAACTTCAACAACTTCTCAACGACGCTTTCCAGATTCCGCAGGTAGGGCAATGGTTTTCGCACAATTGGCGTCAGATAATCACAGAGCGCGCCCTGATGACCACGGAAGGCAACATCCGCATCCCCGACCGCGTACTCGTCGGCGACACCAAGACCGTAGTCATCGACTTCAAATTTGGCAAGGAGCGCGACGAATACCGCGACCAAATCACCGAATATGCCAATCTGCTTTCATCAATGAAATATCCGCCCGTAGAGGCGTATTTGTACTACGTGGAGAGCGGAAAAATTGTTAAAATCATTTAATTTTGTGACAGAAACCAGCGAAATCTCATTTTTTTAGGCACATTTCGCCGGTTTCTGTCACAAAAATTATGATTGAACAGAGAATAATCGCAAAAACATTTGTAATACACCAACAAATTTACTACTTTTGACACGTTAAAGAAACTAATATGCCAAAACGAGAATATAAAAGGACAATCTTAGCGTATAAAGATTATTTCAAAGACTTCAAACGTTCTGTTTCACAACAAGTTCTGAACAAGTTTTATGAAATATTCTTATACATTATGACCTTGGAAGTAATTCCAAGTATATATTTTCGTGCAATCGAAGGTGTGAAGGGATTGTATGAAATTAGGGTTGAAGAAAGCGGCAACATTTACAGGCTTTTTTGTTGTTTCGACAATGGAAACCTTGTAGTTTTGTTTAACGCATTTCAAAAGAAAACTCCAAAAACTCCCCGCAACGAAATCGAAAAGGCAGAAAGAATTATGAAAGAATACTTTGAATCAAAAAAAGAGCAATCATTATGACACGAGAAGAAATGAACCGTCTGCATCTGACACCAATAGAGGACTATATAACCGAAGATTTCGGAGAAATTGGTACACCGGAACGAACAAAATTCGAGGCCGGTGTGGACGCATTTATCTTGGGCGAAAGATTAAAGGAGGAGCGCAAAAAAGCCGGTTTGACACAAGAACAACTCGCCTCTAAAACTGGGACAGAGACACGCTACATCTCCCAAATAGAAAATGGCAATGCTGACATTCAATTGTCAATGTTATTTAGATTATTTCAAGGCTTGGGTCGCAGCATAAGTTTCACTATTTTATAAGGTTAATTGGATTCGCTCATCTTCGTATATACAATCCACTTCCGCATAAAAAAGTTGAAGAAAAACACCACTGCCTGAGCGATTATGTTGCTTACAAAGAGGTTGATACCGCAGATGTCCTTGAAGAAAACGGTAATCAAAGCGTTGAGTCCAAGCCCAACAGCACCAATCAGCGTAAAGACAATAAAACGGGATATGTTGTTGTTTTTCTGACGCTTATGAAACACCCAAATCGTCGAGAAAATATAATTGGCGATACCCGATACCATCGACGCTACAATGGTGCTGATGGTAGTATAGAGTTTGTTGGTGCTGTCGTCGGTCTGACCGAGGATGATATAATACACGAGCCACAGGACGAGCATATTGATGCCAATCCTCGTAGCCTCCACGATAATATTCCGCGCAAGTTGTATCGCGCTGTTGTCGGTTTTGCCGACGAAAATTTCCTTGAAAGTCATTGCAAAATAATATTGATTTGTGGCAGCAAAAATAACAAAAAAAGTTTTGAAATGTTGATTTTTTGAATTACATTTGCATAGTTAAAAACTAAAACACAACCAAATGAATAACCCAACAGTCAATTACGATGCCGTTTTGGAAGCACAATTCGGAGAAGATAGCAGTTCTAAACGACTCCGAACTGAGGGAAAGACCCATCCTAATTATTCGGGACAGATAGGTCTTAATGTTGCTCAAATGGATTTTTTGAGACTTTTGGGGCATTTCACAACCGTAGAACAGGTTGCGGAATTGCGCCAAGTGGTCTGTGATTATTATGCCCGCAAAGTTGACGATGCCATCAACAAACTATGGGACGAAGGCAAATGGAACAACGAAAAAAACGAAGCGATACTTAATGATCATTTAAGGACACCGTACAAATATGCAAAATAAAAAAATTGTACTTGATACTAACGTCTTGATAGCATCATTATCGCGACGCGGAAAGTATTTCCCCATTTGGAAAAACTTCCAAGAAGGGAAATATACAATGTGTATCTCCAACGAAATTCTTGAAGAATATACCGAAATCATCGGACAATTGATGACACCTGAAATTGCCGAAAACGTCGCCAACTTGTTGCTCAAAAGCGAGAACGTTGAACTTATCCAACCATATTTTCATCTTGGACTTATCACCGACGACCCCGACGACAACAAATTCGTGGATTGCGCATTTGCGGCAAATGCAACATATATTGTTTCCAACGATTCTCATTTTGACGTACTACGCTCAGTTGACTTCCCAATATTGTTAGTATTGAAGTTGAAAGAATTTTTGGAAAAAATACAAAACAATTCTTTATAAAAAAAACAACTATTTTTGTTGCCATTTCAAAAAAATATTTCTACCTTTGTAAATCAAAAACATTAAACATCACAACATCAAAAAATGAGAGGAATCGTTCCCCAAAAAGTAAAGGGATTCAGAGATATAACATCTTCGCAAAATGCTCTTAGGGAGTTGATAATCTCCAAAGCGACAGAGGTTTACAGGCGTTTTGGATTCAGCAGATTCGATACTCCCGTGCTTGAATATGCCGAATGTCTCGGCAAATACCTGCCTGACGCCGACAGCGTTGCGCAGGGCGTGTATTCGTTCAAAAACCCCGAACAAGAACCCGTATTCGATACCGAAGGCCGCGAAATGCGCGACAAAGACAATAATGTCGTAATGGAAAACCATTATGTGGCGATGCGTTACGACCTCACCGCGCCGCTCGCTCGTGTATATGCCGAGAGCCTTTGGCAACAGCATCTGCGCGGCGAAATCCAGGGCAAGACCAACCTTTTCCGCCGTTACCAATATGGACCCGTGTATCGTTTTGAGGCAAAACTCGACCCGGGACGGTTCAGGGAATTTTGGCAGATGGACTTCGACACCGTGGGCGCAGAAGACGTAAGCGCAGACGCCGAAAACTGCATCATCCTCTCGCAAGCCCTCGAAAATATTGGTCTAAAACGCGGCACATACCTCATCAAAATCAACAACCGCAAGATTGTAAACGGACTCCTCGCCTACTCCGGCATCACCGACAAGGACGAAGAAATGTCGGTAATGCGCATCATCGACAAACTCGACAAGATAGGCATCGACGCCGTGGCTCAAGAACTTGGCGGCGGACGTGTGGACGAGGTTTCGGGCGCACAGATTCCCGGCTTGGGTCTCGACGCTCAGCACGTTGACCTCATCATCAACTACATAAAAGATTTTGAGCAGCACGACACTCGCCGCAACGTAATCGAAAAACTCAAATCCAAACCCGCATACGAAAACGACACATATAAAGAAGGTGTCATCGAACTCGAACTCATCGACCATATCCTCGCCGACCTTGGATACGACGAACAAGTGGCGATACTCGACCCCGGAATGGTGCGCGGACTCGGTTATTACACGGGCCCGATATACGAGGTGGAATCGTTGCAGACATACAAAGATGCCAAAGGTCGTGAACGCCGTGTAGGAAGTATCTGTGGCGGTGGACGTTACGATGGTCTTGTGGAAAACTTGCTGCACGTCAAAGTACCCGCTACGGGCGCATCAATTGGTGTGGACAGGCTCGCGGAATTATTGACCCTTACGGGACAAGTGCCGGAGCAGATAGACGGCGCAGTGATTGTGATTGTATTTGACGACGACCTTATGCCGCTCTACCAAAAGACTGCGATGCAACTCCGCGCCGCCGGCATCAACACCGAAATATATTACGGTGCAAAACGCGGTCTGAAACATCAGATGGCATACGCCGACCGCAACAATTGCCCGCTCGCCATCATCATCGGCGGCGACGAGGCTGCCAAAGGCGTTGCTTCCGTCAAAAACCTCAAACTCGGCAAGCAACTCGCCGACACCATCACCGACAAGAACGAGTGGAAACAGCGCGTCCAGAAGGAAATTCCGCTTGACATCCTTGCCGACGAAATCAAAAAGATGTTGGCAGAGGCTTAAAAATCGTTTAAAATTTTGTTTAGAAAAAAATATTGGCAAAATCATTGTATTATTGGAAATAAAATGATAATTTTGCCGCAATAAAGGATTTACAACAACTACCAAAAACAAACGGCAAATTTTTAGAATTTGAAAAACAACAAGAAAAACAAAAACAGAAATGGGACTTTTTTCATTCTTCACACAAGAATTGGCGATGGACTTAGGCACGGCTAATACCGTCATCATAATGCACGACCGCATTGTTGTTGACGAGCCGTCGATTGTTGCCATCGACCATACAAGCGAAAAAACTATTGCCATCGGCATGAAGGCACAACTCATGCACGGCAAGACACACGAAAATATACGCACGATACGTCCGTTGAGGGACGGCGTCATCGCCGACTTCAAGGCCGCAGAGATGATGATACGCGGCATGATTAAGATGGGCAACCGCAAGAGGCTTCTCTTTCAACCCGCCATCAAAATAGTTGTGGGCATCCCGTCGGGCTCCACGGAAGTGGAACGCCGCGCCGTCCGCGACTCCGCAGAACACGCCGGAGCAAGGGACGTATGGATGATTTTTGAGCCAATGGCGGCGGCTCTCGGTATCGGCATCGACGTAGAGGCACCTGAGGGCAACATGATTGTGGATATAGGCGGCGGTACAACGGAAATCGCCGTAATCTCGCTCGGCGGCATCGTCTGCAACCGAAGCATCCGCATCGCCGGCGACGACTTCACCGAGGACATTATGGAATATATGCGCCACCAGCACAATATCAAGGTATTCGACCGCACGGCAGAAGCCATCAAGATAAACGTAGGCTCGGCAATCACCGACCTCGAAGACCCGCCAGCAGATTATATGGTGCGCGGACCTCACCAGATGACGGCGTTGCCGGTGGAAATTCCGATTTCGTATCAGGAGATAGCCCACTGCCTCGACAAGTCGCTCGGCAAGATTGAGGCGGCAATCCTCAATGTATTGGAGCAGACGCCTCCCGAATTGTACGCCGACATCTTCAAAAACGGCATACACCTCACCGGCGGCGGCGCGTTGCTCAGGGGTCTCGACAAGAGGCTCGCCGAAAAGACCAACCTGCCCGTCAAGGTGTCGGAAGACCCGCTGCACGCCGTGGCACGTGGTACAGGAATAGCATTGAAGAACGTCGATAAATTCCCGTTCCTTCTGAAATAACAAACAAAAAGAGGTTGCCCGAAGCCCATACGATTACAATCCGAAGGCGGCGGCAGCCTCGTTTCAATAGTAAAAAAACAGGATGGACAGCCTGCTCAAATTCCTAAGGAGGATACATTTCCTCCTGCTTTTCATATTATTGGAAGTGTTGTCTTTGATAATGCTCGTTAACGGCAACGGAAGGCGCAACGCTGTCTTCCACACCTCGGCAAACTACATCATAGGCAACATATATGATTTTACGTGGAACTACGTCGGCTACTTCAATCTCCGTGAGGAAAACGAAATGCTTATGCAGGTGCTGTCCAACATCAGAGCCAATTCCGACGATTTCATCGTAAGGGACACTGCGCGATTCCACGACCGCGCCGATTCCACCGGGCGCATTGAATACCGCGCCATCAGAGCATCCGTCATCAAAAACTCCGCAAGCCGGCGCAACAATTTCATCACCCTCGACGTAGGCAGCGAACAAGGCATCAAGCCCGATATGGGTGTGATGTCGGCGGCGGGCGCGGCGGGAGTTGTAGTGGCTGTGTCACAACATTACGCCCTCGCAATATCGCTGCTCAACAGCAAGACCGGCATCTCCGCAAAACTCAAAACCAACAACTTCTACGGCTCTGTGGTGTGGACAGGCGACGACTACCGCTACGCAACCCTCACCGAAATACCAAACCACGTGGAACTCCACCACGGCGACACGGTGGTCACGAGCGGATACTCGGCAATATTTCCTCCGGGCATACCAGTAGCCACCATCGAGGACTTCAAGCGCAATAGCGACGACAATTTTTATTCCATCAAGGTAAAACTTTTAACCGACTTCAAATGCCTATCCAACGTATTCGTCATTGAAAACCTCAATCAGCAAGAACGCATCGACTTGGAGGCAGAGGAGTCAAAATTTGAGCAGTAAATGGATATAAGGGCATACGGCAGGATAATGTTAATGTTTTTGATATTGTTGCTGCTGCAAGTGATGATTATCAACAATATCAATATCGGAGTATGGGGCATCACACCGATGTTCTATGCGCTGTTTGTGCTTGCATTGCCATTTGAGACGCCGAGGTGGGCTCTATTGGTGCTGGGCTTCGCAATGGGTTTTGCAAATGACGTATTCTGCGACACTCCCGGACTCAACGCCGGAGCCACCACGCTTATGGCATTTGCAAGGCCGTGGGTGCTCGGAATGCTCGCGCCAAGAGACGGCTACGAAAACGGCACGCGCCCATACCTGATGCACATGGGCTTCGTGTGGTACATTTATTACAGCGGACTGCTCATCCTGATACACCACGCAGCATATTTTATGCTTGATGCATTTGGATTCGCCCACTTTTTCAAGACACTCGGACAGATTGTCATTACGGCACTGTTGACGGAAATACTTGTAATTTTTTCACAATACATATCATTTAGGAAGTAATGACGGCATTATCAATATCGCTATTGGCACTTGGGGCAGCATCCACGGCATTTTTCTCAGGAATGAAGGCCGCCCTCTCGTCGTGCGACAAGCTGATATTGGACATCGACATCCGTCAACGCGCCATACGACAAGGCGTGGTATTTCGTCCAAACGACAACATCGAACTCTGCACCACACTGATGCACACTGGCGAAATCGTGTCGCTCTGTCTGCTGGGCATAGCAACGACGGCGTTGATGGGGTGCTTTGATTTTTCTAATGCCTGGATGCGACTGCCCGTAACATTGGCGGCTGTCATAATATCCATAATTGCCTTCGACACCCTGCCCGCCGCACTTATGGCGCGCAAGAGCAACGAATCTTTGAGACATTTTGCGGCAATTGCTTCCGGCATCTCCAACCTGATTTACCCGTGGCTGTACGTGGTGCTGTTTCCGATTGTTGCCCGCGCCGAAAAGAGGGGCATCGACAAATTCCACGAGTTGCTGCCATTCCAGGACAATACGCCAACTACCACCGACACGGTCAATTATCACGACAACGACTTCAAGATCTTGCTCAAAGCACTGGACTTCACCAACATAAAAATCCGCGAATGTCTTGTGCCGCGCAACGAGATTGTACACGCCGACATCGACGACAGCATCGACACACTTACGGAGAGGTTTATAGAAAGCAACTATTCCAAAATTCTCATCAGCGACAAGACCATCGACAACGTGAAGGGCTACGTAAATGCATTGTCGCTTTTCAAGAATCCAAAATCAATAAAAAGCATCCTCACAAACGCCATCGAAGTGCCCGAGACAATGACGGCGGAGCAATTGTTTAAGCTCTTTATCAAACGCCGCCTGAGCGTGGCAATTGTCATCGACGAATATGGCGGCACGGCGGGAATGTTGACAGTGGAAGACATCATCGAGGAAATCACCGGCGAGATAGAAGACGAACACGACAACCAGGACCACATCGAAAAACAGACCGCTCCCGACGAATACATATTGTCGGGTCGTCTTGAAATTGACTACATCAACGAAAAATACCACATAGGACTGCCAAAATCCGACGATTACGAAACCCTCGCCGGATACATCCTAAAACTCAACGAGGACATTCCCAAATACGGCGACGAAATCACCGACGGACCTTTCTGTATGAAAATTCTGCAAGTGAAACGCCCAAAAATCGAGATTATCCGTCTGAGGGTACATAGAGGCAACCAACCACAATCACAAAACAACCAATAAAGATATGGACAACGAAATCAGATATTCCATAATAGACTCCACCAACAACGAGGCTCAACGCCAAATACAGAACGGCGTAGCCCCGAAAGGAGATTTTGTAATCCGCGCCGACTTCCAGACCGACGGACGCGGACAGCGCGGCAACACCTGGCACTCGCCCAACGCCACAAACCTGATGTTCAGCTACGTGTACTTCCCGGTAAAATTGGAAGCCCGTCACCAGTTTATGCTATCGCAGGCGGCGGCATTGTCGGTAGCCGAATACTTGAAGGGCAAAGGCGTCAACGACGTATCCATCAAATGGCCAAACGACATCTACGTCGGTATGAAAAAAATCTGCGGTATGCTGATAGAAAACACTGTGAGCGGACATTACATCCGTTACAGCATCATTGGCATTGGTGTCAACATAAACCAAACCCAATTCCCCGAAAACCTCCCAAACCCCACATCGCTCACCATCCACACCGGCAAACAGTACAACCTCGACGAAGAATTTTCAACCATCATCGAAATCCTGCGTCAAAAGATATACGACATCAGCACCACCAACGCCGACTCACTGATGAAAAAATACAAGAGCGTGATGTTGGGCCTCGACAAGACTTTGATATACAGAAGCGGCGGCAAGGTGTTCAAAGGAATCATACGCGATGTTGACCACTACGGAATGTTGACGGTGGAGGACGCCGAAACGCACGAGGCGCAGCAATACGCCTTCAACGAAGTCAATTTAGTAATACCCGAACAGCCAAAGGAAAACATCTAAACCATGAAAAACATACTGCGCATCATATTGACAGCGACACTCAGCATAATCTACGCCACAGCCGGAGCCCAGTTTTACAACGGTCATCAGATGGACTTCGGACAAAACCGCGTTCAATACTCCGAATTTGAGTGGATGTACTACCGCTACCCAAAATTTGACACCTACTACTACCAGCAGGGCAAGGACATAGCGCAATACACCTGCGACCGCGCACTCGAAATCATCCCCGAAATCGAAAAAACATTCAGCAAGACGCTGCAAAGGCGCATTATTTTCATTGTATATAATAGGCTCGCGGAATACCGACAGAGCAATATCGGGCTCGTTACCGGCGACAAGCAGAGCAACCTCGGCGGCGTAGCCAAGATAATCGACAACAAGGTTTTCTTATATTACGACGGCGACCACAACAAATACGACACGCAGATACGCGAAGCAGTGGCGCAGATAGTACTCGGCACAGCCATCAACGGCAACGGCATACGCAACAAGGTGCAGAGCGCAGGCACCACCACAATGCCAGAATGGTACAGCGAAGGATTGTCATATTATGTTGCCAAAAATTGGGACGCAGAAATAGAAGACATACTCAAAGACGGTTTTGAATCGCGCAAATACCGCAAAATCAGTTATTTGACCGGCGACGACGCCAAATACGCGGGCTATTCGATGTGGTATTACATCAACCGTGCCTACGGACGCGACGCCATCCCCGGCATCCTCTACCTCACCGGCGTCAACAAAAATCCCAACCTTGCAATCAAACAGGTACTTAACGTAAAATTCCGACAATTGAACAAGGATTGGGTGGCATATTACAACGACAAATTTGGCATACCCAACGGTCGCCGCATCCCAAAAGACACCGCCCCGCACGACAACGACATCCTCTCCAAATACAAGCGCAACACGATATACGACAAGCCGTTGCTCTCGCCAGACGGCAAATACACTTTCTATTGCACCAACAAACTGGGGCGTTACAAGGTGTTTTTAATCAACAATCAAAACCAAAAGCGCAAAAAACTCATCGCCCGCGAGCACAAGCTCCCACAAGTCATCGACTACAACTATCCCGTGGCGGCATGGCACAAATCGGGACAGCTGATAAGTTTTGTGATTGAGGAACAAGGGTATGTATATCTGTATCAATACAATACCACCACAGGCGAAATGTTGCGCAGAATGTTGCCAAAATTCGACAAGGTGTTTTCAATGTCTTACAGCGACGACGGACTCAATATGGTGATGTCGGTGCAGCTCTCAGGCCTCACCGACCTGATTGTAATAAACGTTGCGTCGGGTTCTTATGAACAGATTACCAAGGATTTGGCAGACGACATCGACCCTCAGTTTATAGAAAACTCCACTCAAATCATATTTGCCTCCAACCGCCTTTCCGACACGATGCGCGTGGAAAAAATAGACGACCACGACCCAATCGGCAAGACATACGATCTTTTTGTCTATGACTACAAACACAAATCGACCGTACTACGCCGCATCACCAACTCCAAATACGAAAACGAGACCTCACCGGCGGAAGTATCGCACAATTCGTATTCGTACCTCTCTGACCGCAACGGCATCATCAACCGCTACGCCTCGGTCTATGACAGCACAATCATCGCGATAGATACTGTGGTACATTATCGTTACACCAACGATTACAAACCTGTATCCAACAAGCGTCACAACATTCTGCACCTCAATATCAACAGACCGCAAAACAAGCTTACCTTCAATTCTCGCAACCGTGGGCGATACCTGATGCAGACTGAGCCTATCAACAACAATGAAAATCTGCCATCAATCCTGCAACCCACATATTTCCGCACCATTGTTGACAAAAAACAACAAAAGACAGATTCCATAGAAGCCGTAAGGCGGCACAAGGCAAAACTCGAACGCCAACGCATAGACAGCATCGTAGCCAATCCGCCCAAAAACCTCATCCACCCCGACAGTATGAAATACGACATCACAAATTATTACTTCGAGGAGGAAAAAAGTTTGGCGCACCAGTTGATTTTTTACAACGAAGACCTCAAAGCGCGCCACCTCAACGAAAAGGCGGAGCGTCCCACACAACGAATGTATTTTACCAACTTTTACACCGATTATTTGGTGAGTCAGGTGGATTTTTCATCGTTGAACCAAGGCTACCAACCATTTACGGGCGGGCCTTACTATTTTGATCCAGGTGCGTCGGCATTTTTCAAAGTTGGCATCAAGGATTTGTTTGAGGATTACAGGCTTACGGCGGCATTCCGCATCGGCGGCAATCTCGATAGCTACGAGTATTACCTCTCCTTCGAAAACCTCCGCAAACGCCTCGACAAGCAGTATGTATTCCACCGCAACTCATACACCACCGAAGATTACGCAAAAGTAGCGTCCAACGAAGCTATGTTTATAGCAAGCTATCCATTCAGCCAAATATCGGCGGTGAAAGGCACTCTCGGCATACGATACGACAAGGCAGAGCCTCTCATCGTAGAAACACGCGACCTCGATAGAGACCAAGAATACCAGGTATTTGCCAAGGCAAAAGCGGAATACGTGTTCGACAATTCGCGCCAAATCACCACCAACATCCCCGCCGGCATACGCGGCAAGGTATGGAGCGAGCTTTACCAACAATTGGAAGGCCGCTACGACATCATTTCGACATGGGGATTCGATTGGCGGTATTATCAGCCCTTGCACCGCTGTATGATATTTGCGGCACGTGTGGCAGGCGCAACATCCTTTGGCTCAGGCAAAATACTCTATTACCTCGGCGGCGTGGACAATTGGACCACATTCTCGTCAGACATCAGCAAGAGGTTCGACCAGTCTATCCGCATCGACAACGAGGAAAATTACATTTATCAGGCAGTAGGCACCAATATGCGCGGCTTCATCCAAAACTGCCGCAACGGCAACACCTTCGCCGTACTCAACACCGAACTCCGCCTGCCCCTGTTCCGCTACATATTCAACCGTCCGCTCAGCAGCAAGCTAATCAACGATTTCCAAGTTGTGGGCTTCTTTGACACTGGTTCGGCGTGGACAGGACTCATCCCCGGCACCGACAATGCCTACAACAAATTTGACCTCGTGGACGGCCCGATACGGATGATAATCGACGTAGAAAGGCCCTCTATGGTGGCAGGATATGGATTTGGACTCAGGACAAGCATCCTCGGATACTTTATGCGCCTCGATTGGGCGTGGGGTCTGGAAGGCCACGTAATACTCCCGAGGACGTTCTACTTCTCGTTGGGATTGGATTTTTAATGATAATAATTGCGCCTTTTATCGTGTCCTCAGCGACGGGTAAAAGGCGTATTTTATAAGTTCCACATCCTGCACGTCGCCATTGTGATGGATTACGGAAACAATGTCGAAGCGCACCTCCTCGTGCCGTTTGTTTTTGCGGATATAGCCATTAGCAGCACTTATAAGATTGCTCTGCTTTGATTTTGTAATGGCTTCCGTCGGCGACAAGAGCGAATTGACCTCACGGGTTTTCACCTCTATAATTGCCAAAAATTCGCCATCCAATGCCACAATATCAAGTTCGAGATGACCGCAACGCCAGTTACGGTCGAGGATTACATATCCCTGACTCTCCAAATACTTCACAGCGGCATCCTCGCCAATTTGTCCAATGTCTTTTGTTGTCAGCATAATTTTTGCGTTTGTGCAAAGATAATAAAAATGACGTTACGTTTGCAAAAATCAAGTTCCGATACACGCATCACCTCACGCGCCTTGTCGAGACCCGGCGCAGTGTAGTTTTTGGGAATATTTTACAATGCGGTAATTTCGTCTGGCGCGAGGCCAGTCATCTCACTGATTTCGTCGATAGAGAAGCCTTTTGAGAGCATCTTGCGGGCGGTGGCGAGGTTGGCTTTGCGCTCGCCTTCGGCAATACCTTCGGCACGACCATCCACTTTGCCCGATGCGTATGAATAGTCGGTCGCGCTCTTTTCGTTGCGCATTGCCTCAATATGGCGGAGATAAACATATCGCTCAGCCTCAGTCATATTGGAGCGTTTGAGGACTTCCTTTGCCTCCACAAGACCGGGGACAGAAGTATCGTCCTTGATGCTATTGTCTTTGAGGAAAGTCATCCATTCTTCCAAGGCGTTAGCAATAGACGGACGGAAAGCGTTGATTCTCAACAATGTAAATTCAGGGAACAAATCGCCGACGGTCTGTTTTTTAAGTTTGTATTTGCGGCGTTTTACTTCATCTTTTTCCTGTTCATTGGCGAGTTCTTCTTCGGTGAGTTCTTCCTTGCGGGAGACACGCAGGATGTCGCCTGTCCGCACTCCGCGAAACTCCGTAGTGCCACGGTATATATAATCGCTGCCCTCGCCAAAGTCGTAATAGACTATGGCAATCGAATACACCTTTTTGATGCGGTCGTAGTCTTCGCCCTGCCTTACCTGCTCGGTAATAGCATTGGACACACCAAACAATATCCTTTCGAGGAAGTACGTGTAACGCGAGGTCTGCACTTCCACAACAAAGATTTCGCCATCCTCGTCCTGCGCCTTGATGTCAACACGGTTGAACTTCTCCTCGGAAGTATCCTGGTTGCCCTCGCTTTCGAGAATGGCCTGTATCTTGCATTTTTTTTCCAAAATTACCTCGATGAACCCTTCCAACACGCCGAAATTGGCCTTGTTTCTCAGAAGTTTTTTCATCGCGTAGTCAAAACGGATAAGTTCGCTGCTCTGCATAGCTGATTAAATTTGTTTGGTTTTGCAATTGCGCAAAGATAATAAAAATGACCTTACATTTGCAAAAAAATGACAAAAAATAATTGACAGTCAGCGCATAAATTTGAGACACATCAACAAACAAAAAAAGACGGCCGTGAAATTCATCACAGCCGTCCTTGAAAAAATTGGCGATTACCTACTCTCCCACATTGCATCGCAGTACCATCGGCGCA
>DGIK01000147.1 GCA_002393195.1 Bacteroidales bacterium UBA3824
GAAACTCTTCCCAACAGCCTGTAAATGAACGGTCTTGGGTGGTTACATTGACGGCGTTGAAGGTAACGGTGAGGTCGTCGCCGTCGGTCTGGTTGAGAGTTACAACGTATGTGCCGGCAGTAACGTTGGTAAGTTTCAAAGTATGGTTGGCTGCATCGTAATTTTTTGTAGGAGCAGCGCCACCGCTCGAAGGGGTGATAGTCCAGTCGTCTTCGTTATATGTTCCGCCAACGTTTTTGGCAAGAATTACAACTTCGTCGCCAGCACATACAGTTGTGCCGGGGTTTACAACGAGAGAAGGGGGATCCGCCGTCTGCGCCCAAACATTAGAAGCACACATTACCAGCAACGCCGCCACGACCATAGTCACGGCACGCTTGAATATATTTGAATGATACTGTTTCATTTCTAATTAATTAATAAGACAATTTAGTCGTTTATATAACGCATTTTGGAGAGTATTTGGTATAATACTCCCCTACTATTTCAGACTACAAAATAAACAAAAATGTTGCAAATTAACAAACAAAAAAAGCCGCGAATTTTCAAGTTAATAATAATTAAAAATTCGCGGCTTAATATGTCATTAAATATTAAAAATCCAAAGGGATTTTTTAGCAGGCGAGCCGCCTGCAATCCACCTACGGAGCAGTAACCTCGGTGCCGGTTTGGATTTCGGCGGGGTCGGGTCGCAGGTCGTGGACTATGATTTCGGTCTCCTTGGGACACGACTGCTGGATGTAATATGTGTGTCCGTTGATTTTTTCGTATGTTTCCGAATATGTAGGATTGCCATTGCCATCCAATACAGGATTGCCTTCGTCATCAAGCACAGGAGTTTTTACCGATGGGGGCTGCGGGTTTTTCACTGTCCACGTGAGCGGATTGGGACCTTGCACAAGGTTGAATACCCATGCCTTGTTGTTTTCAGATGTTTTGGTCTGATCGGCGGCGGGGGTATCCACAGCATCGCCAAATCCAAGATTGGGCGACGCGCCCTCCGGCAGCGACCATGTGCCAATGCTCGGCGACTGCGGGCTTACACCTTCGAGCTGCGCAAAATCGTCGCAAGTATATACATCGTTGCCGGGTTTGGCTTCCACAACATTGTAATATACAAACACATCCTTATTTGCCTTGCACTCCCAACGAGTAACCTCCCAATTGAACTGGGTCTCGCCAGCGGGCAAGCCTGACACATTGGTTACAAAATTGTTGGGTGATTCTACGGTAACACTCTGAACGTTGGTCTTGACAGTCCACTTGCCCGAAGCATTGGCCTCTGCTGCAACACCGGGCTCCTCGCCTTTGAGTTGTGCCTTAGGCTCGCATACAACGAAGCTCGGCATTTGGTCAATATCAAAGGTATTATCATAAATATACAACGTATCACGAGCGACGCACCAATAATGCTTGTCGGAATTGTCTGCCTCTTCCTTGAGTTCGTCGATATTGGTGGCGGAGGAAACGATCTTAGTACCAGTCGTTTTAGCCGTAGAAGATATATCATTTTCGAGAGTTTCACCGAATTTTGCAATAGCATCTTCGTCCCAACGCCAACCCGACACATGATAAGCATGGTCGTATCCAGGCATGGCAGGAACATCATAGGACAATGCTAGAGCACCCTGGTTAGCGATTTTGTCTCCTTTCAAACTTGCAAAACAAGTTACCTGACTGCATTTGTTGTTGGCATAATTCTTATCTCCAAGTTTTGTGCCTGACACACCGGACGGTAAATCATCGAAAAATACAGCACGAGCACCATCTACCTCCTTCAAGAATGAAATCGGAACAGGAGCCGGATTGCCATAGCCAAACAACGCAAAAGTGATAAATGACACATGGAATGTGCCGCTACATAAGCCACATCTACCGTATTTAGGTTGCTCAACACTATAATCTTGAAGGACACATTCTCTCCACTGAGGATAAGTTGAATAGGCATTGGTGAAATTGGTATATCTCTTTCCTTTAGCACCACCCGCTTGCTCTGTGTAAATCAATCCAGCAGGACTAATACGCTGCCAACCACCATCATATTGAACAGGATAACATGTCTTGCCATCAATCACCCATGTATCATTAGCCAACTTTTCCCTTGACTTGTCATCTACATACAACATATCGGCGCCCTTGAAGTAAGTGTACTGCCACCAACCATCAAAACCATTATCTTCATAGCCTTTCGACTGTAAAATATCTGTCTTGGAGCCATCAGCATTGATACATTGATAGCCAGTAGCGCCTGTTGGTTTGCCAGTAGTACACCTATCTGACCACAAATAGACAGTATCTTCGCCGTCATTGATGTTGACATAATAATTATAGTCGGACCTCCAACCAACAGGATTCTTGCCTCCTTCTGAATTTCTAAGGAATGACATAAGATTCCATAATTTCATACGATACCCTATTTCTGGAGTCAATGCATTGTCGATGTCCTCTTGCAAATAAAAACGGTTGCAAGGTAATGTTGCGTTAGAAGCTTTGTTCTCTAAACGAGACTGGCAAACACCATTCAACGGATAAACATCCTTAGCATGAAAACCTTCTATCTGGTTCAGTTCTTCATTCTCTACCAAATCTTCCCTGCGGACACATACAGGCTCGCCCAAATCATTCTTATCAACCAAATAATTTGCCTGGAGAACAGTCTCTCCATCAACCTCGTCGCAATCTGCTGGCGTATAAGTTGACTTGATAAAACCGTAACGTTTGACACCACACAAGGTATAAATGATTTGATAATAGCGGACACTATAATCAATCTCCCCACCTTTTGGTTTCGGGTACCAATATATCTGATGCGTATTAGGATCACTTTCATAAAAATCATAAAAATGCTTCCCATATGCACAATACGCCCTTAACGGCGAATACTGATTTGGTGGAACAGTATGAGTATCACAAAAATCACCGCTTTTGTCGCATGTTGGTGGAATAATAGACTTGTATACACACCATATCAAAGCGTTGGCTCTCTGATGGTTGTCTGACGGTCGCAGACCTGTAACGGTGGTTTTGTACAAGGTGGTGTTCTCAATGTTGAAATTGTTTTCACCAGTGTACAGACCCTTGAAGTCTTTGTCGTCGTAGCCCCACATACCGTAGGTAGTATATTCACCGGTTGACGTGTTGCCATTGAGACCCTTGGGATCGTTGGCTTCAAGTTCGTAAGTAGTGGTGCAAATGTTAACTTCCTGCTTCTCCCACTTGTATGGTTTAGATTTGTCGGGGGCGATGCGGACATCGGCGTCGGCATATACCGAATTGTTGAATATAGTGATAGTATCTGATGTCCAGCACGTCGTAGGATTACCAGCCGAATTGATGATGTCGATGCAGTTCATCAATTCAAAGTTGGTGGCATTGTAAGGCAGATTGCTGACATGATAGCCGCGTGTGCCAGGATTGCCGGCGGTGAAGCCCTTCTCTGTGAATCCTACACTGCTGCCGCCGGTGTCGTCGTTGAGGACACGGAAAATTGAGTATTCTACGTTTTGTTGTACACCATCAATCTTGCCCGGAGTAAGCGAGCTTCCCTGCGGCAAATTGCTCGACGTGTATGTGATGCCAGTGGCAGACATCCATTGCATGTCGATATTATCTTGACACATAGCAGTACGGTCAATAGTCCAATCGCCAATGCCCTGATACTTAGCTTCTATCGCCGCCATCGTAGGTATATGGATGTCAACATTCACCTCTTCTGTAGACTCACAATAATCGTCCACGCCATTCATCCTGACGGCATACAATGCATACTTGTACGAACCATCCACCGCATTACTAACTGTTGGCGCGAGCATAGTGGGGTCATCGATAGTAAGCTGTGTAGGGCCATCAATCTGTGTCCAAAGTACACTGAAATATTCGTGATTAATCTCAGCACCATTTCCGGTTACTAATACAGATTTTTCCTTTAGATGAGCACGAAGCCTACCACGCTCTTGTTCCATCTGCGCTTTAGTGCCCGTATATCCATAATCAAACTCGTTTTGCAACAGCTTCGCAGGCGCAAACCCAATTGCAGGAGTCGGAATATGATGAGGTCTTACGCCCGCAGTATGGGAATTGACAATCGCTGTCTTGTTGTCGCAGGTCATAAAGAGATTGTTGCTGGTCTCGGTGTAGCCTTCACGGA
Organism: Bacteroidales bacterium UBA3824; assembly: GCA_002393195.1. Classification (GTDB taxonomy): domain Bacteria; phylum Bacteroidota; class Bacteroidia; order Bacteroidales; family UBA3824; genus UBA3824. The sequence continues at coordinate 4,148 of DGIK01000147.1, forward strand.
TATAGTAATAATCACATTCAGAGAGGTCGGTAGGACGAATACTGATGCTGTTGCAATGTACCACGATAGGCTTTGAGAGTTTGCAAATCTTGGCGTACTTGCCGCCCTCGCCGGTCATGCCTTCCTGGGTTTCGTTGCCCTTCTGGACGTAATAATCCCAGAATCCGAGACCTTTCCAAAGATCGGTCTTGTTGGTTTTGCTGGTGTCGGTGGGGACTACGGGTGCAGTAGGCTTGGTTACTGGATTAGGATAAGAGACTTCTTTAGTAGGCTTTTCGCCATCTCCGGCTATCCATTGTTTCAGTTTATCAATGTATTCCAAGTAGTTAGCCAAAGCTGTCTGGTAATTATTGTATGCAGTCATGGCGGTATTATAGTCATCGGCAGCCGTCTCATAATACTGGAGTGCCTTGCCATAAACATCTTTGGTCGGATCTTTCACGAAATCCAGTACCGGGATGTATGTACCACCGTTGTTGTCCTTCACATACTCCTCGACGGTCTTATTAGCCGCTGCCGCAAGTATGCCGACCCACTCTACCATCTCCTGTTCAAAGTTCTCCACCGCCTTCTTGTATGCGC
>DGIK01000190.1 GCA_002393195.1 Bacteroidales bacterium UBA3824
TGGATTTGTATGAACTTGATTTTGCCAAGTACGCCACACCTATGGAGATTCCACGAATCCACAGCGTATGGCATTCGCTTCCATCGCAGTTGGCGAAAGAAAACCGCAAATTCATCTACAAAATCCTCAAAACCGGCGCAAGGGCAAAGGATTATGAGGACGCAATAATGTGGCTCGAAGATGCTGGTATGGTTTATAAAATCAACAATATTTCCAAGCCGGGAATGCCTCTGAAAGCATACGAAGAGCCCAACATTTTCAAACTTTATGCCTGCGACTGCGGACTTCTCCGCCGCCTCGCCAACTTGCCCGGCAGCGTAATAGCCGACCCGATAGCCAACTACACCGAGTTTAAGGGCGCAATGGCAGAAAACGCTGTCCTTCAATCTATTGCACCGATGCTAAGTCCCGCATTGCCAAACTATTGGTCGCCGGGAACAATGGCTGAATTGGAGTTTGTAATCCAACTCAACGACAAAATCGTCCCCGTGGAAGTGAAAGCCGAAAACGCCATCAGCGGCCGCAGCCTCGGCGTTTACAATGAAAAATTCAAACCCGAAACGCGCATCCGATTCTCAATGCTCAACCTTCAAATGAACGGCGGACTTTTGAGTTGCCCCGCGCCGTTGGCAGAATGGGCGGCGAAATGGTGCTAATTCTCCCCTATCTCGCCTCCAAAATAAACCCATATTTCCACGGCTTATTTCCGTCGATTGTGTATTGCGGAAGGGTGCGTTTGCCCCAAGTGTCGGCGCCGCCGACGCCGTGGATGTTGAGGTCGATATTGAGGTTAATGAACTTACCGCGAGCGATGTCCTGCGGATGCCGTGCGCCCGCCAAATCTTCCTCGCCATAATCCCAAGCGCGGATGCAGAGCGGCTGACACCCATCAATGACAACCGTCCGATGTCCCGAGCCAATCTTAAACTGCCACACATCGCAACGGTTACCATTGTCCTGAGGGTGGATGTAATCGGTCTGAAAATCACTGAGCGGCATTTCGTATTCGCCAATGAAAGCCGAATGTTTGCGGTCGGGATAATTTTCCCAAGGGCCGCGACCACAATATTTTATGTTAACGAAATCGGGATTGAGGCGCATACGCATACCAAATTTTGGCATAATCGGGAGGTTTTGGGCGGTGGGTTTGTAATCCATTTCTACCTTGATTTGACCGATGTTATAGAATGAATACGAGAGCGTTAAGTCTGCGCCAACGGGCAACGACATTTCGGCTGTGATGACCAAAGCATCGTCGGCAGTGGAAGTATGGAGCGACTTCAAAACACGTTTTTCGGCGGCATCTTTCCACACCGCAACACGCTCGGCAAAATGCGCCGCAGACTGATTGTCGTTTTCAGGCTTCCAAAAATACGGCTCCAACGGCGACTGCAATATCTCTTCGCCGTCCTTCACCCAACTTACCAAAGAGCCTGAATTGTCGATAGTTACAGAACCATTTTGGAAGAAAACAACGTAGCCAAACGCCGTTTGGAGGGCTTGGGCGGGTTTGCCGTCAATCATCATTCCAACGCAAGATTCGATACAAAATTGTTCCTTAGACACAACGAAGCCCTTCTTAGCCCACGGAGTGTCATTTTTGAGATGGGCGGCAACGTTGACAAACGTTTCTTCATACACCTTTACCGTGTCGTATGTGATTTCGTATTCGTCAATTTCCGTGAAAAAATCGCGGTTGATGATGCTGATTTTGCCGGTAATAGTATCCCTTACAAATTTCAAAGGCTGATATACATATTGAACCTCGTAATATTCGGGGTGAGGCGTGCGGTCGGGCGCAATCAAACCGTTGATACAGAAAGGGCCGTCGTTGGGTTTGTCGCCAAAATCGCCGCCGTAGGCATAATGGTCGCCCTGCCAAATTCCTTGGTCAACCCAATCCCAAATTGCCGCGCCACAAATCGACGAATCGGCATAAATAACGTCCCAATATTCCTGTAAATTTCCACACGAATTGCCCATCGCGTGGGCGTACTCGCGCATCATAAACGGCTTGTCCTTAACCTCTTGCGCATTGCGGTGGAGGTCGTCGGGATAGAGATAACTATCGTCCCAAATGGCGGAATAGCGGCGGTCGCTGTCGTAAAATGGCGGTCGCGTGGAGTCCAACTCCTTGACCTTATTATACATAGCCTCAATGTTGGGTCCCACGCCGCCCTCGTTGCCAAGGCTCCAAAGTATCACGCAAGGATGGTTGATGTCGCGTTTTACGAGCGATTCGGCGCGGTCAACGTGAGCCTTTTGAAAACTTAAATCGTTGCCCATCACATCATTAGCATAGCCGTAGCCGTGGGTTTCGTGGTTAGCCTCATCCATCACATAAATGCCGTAACGGTCGCAAAGTTCATAGATATACTCACGGTCGGGATAGTGGGAGGTGCGGAGGAAATTGATGTTCGCCTGTTTCATCAGGCGGATGTCCTGTTCGTAGGTTTTGTCATCGACATAACGCCCCGTAATCGGATGATGGTCGTGACGGTTTACGCCACGGAGTTTCACGTTTTTGCCGTTGATTTTGAACACCTCGCCCACAACCTCCACGCGTTTCACGCCAAGGTGATAGTCGAAATGTTCAATCACATTGCCTTTCCTGTCGCACAACTCCACACTGAAAGGATAGAGGTGGGGCTTCTCGGCCGACCAAAGCAAAGGTTTGTCAATCATGCAACTCAAAGCCAAGGTGGTCGTGTCGCCTGAAGCGAGTTGTTGCAGTTTGCCCGTCAATACCTTGTCGTTGACCTTGAACTTCACCTGCATGTTGCTGGCCTTCTTCTGTCCGTGATGGCACACGGAGATTGTGGCGTTGACGGTGGCGGAAGTGTAGTCGTTGTTGGGTTCTGCCGTCACATGATAATCGCAGATGTGGGTCTTGGGACGCACCCATAACTGCACAGGACGGTAAATACCCGACAGGCGCCACATGTCCTGGTCCTCAAGATAGGAGCCGTCGCTCCATCGATAGACCTCGACCGCAAGACGGTTTCGTCCGACCCGCATGTACTTCGCCACGTCGAATTCGGCTGGCGACATCGAGTTCTGGCTGTAACCTACCTTCTGTCCGTTCACCCAGACGTACATCGCTGAATGAACGCCTCCAAAATGAAGGATGAGGTCTTGTTTGAGCATCTCTTCGGTGACATCCACAAA
>DGIK01000202.1 GCA_002393195.1 Bacteroidales bacterium UBA3824
CCACATCATCATCCCAAGGTATAAAGCCTCCGTGTCTTATCGCTCCGAGAATATTTCCACCGTCTAATGAATAAGGAATTGCCAACTTTTTGCAAACGTAATCCAGATATTGTAACATATCTAACATTCTTAATTGTGCTTTTCGCAAAGTCGACCCTTCAGGGTTGTATTTTTCCCTTAAATATCCTTGTGTTTCTCCAGTATTAAAAACAAAATCATTTGGAATCATTTGGGCTCGTTTAATATAACCTACATGCCTTCCCGTCAAATTCGTAAATCAAATTTTTCGGACGTTCATTAACTTTTTTTGCTGGAATACCTGCCACCACTGTGAATGGTTCAACGTCTTTTGTAACTACACAACCTGCGCAGCAGACAGCACCTTCTCCTATTTTGACTCCTGGCAAAACAATGACATTGCTTCCAATCCAAGCCCTATCGCATATTATAACTTGTTTGTTATAAAGATTGGTACAACGAAACAGAGGGTCTCTATGATCATGTTGCTCTGTATAAATTGATACATTGCTTGATAGATTGACGTTTTTCCCCATAATGATTCTGTTTCTGGCATCCAATAATGCATTGTCACCGATGATAGTACCTTCCCCCAAAAACAATCCTATTGGATTTCGTATTTCAGTTCTAAAGTGGAATACGACATGTTTTGCAATCTTAGAACCTAGTAATTTATAAAGCCATTTCCTAATGTGACACGATGGCAATTCTCCTATTTGAATTATCATGTATCGTTCCCATCCTCCACGCATTAATTTGCAATTAAATAGCCAAAACGGAACTGCTAATATTTTTTTTATAATACAATCTTTATCTTTCAGATAAATACCATACAATATTTGAAATGGTAATATGATAATTATCAAAATATGTTTTAGAAAAAATAAAACAAGAATAATGATAAAAAATTTGAAACACATAATTATATATAACTTTGTAGCAGCGTATTTTTCGCTATCCTTCTAGTATTGGAAGATGATGATGTCATATCTTCGTTACTTTATTGCTCAGCATTTGTGCTAAGTCATAAAGCATTTCCAAAATTTCAGGGTTGTTTTTGGGCAGCGGACCAGCAAAATATTCGCTGTCGTTTTTGGCGTAAAACATTCCAACATGAGCCTTGTCGTCTCCTTTTAATGGATTGATTTCGATAGCGTCGCTTATTGACAATGCCTGAGAACATTGAAATTCGCCGTAGCCGTAATATTTGTCTGTCTTTTTGGCGTTCCAAATACGGAAACCCTTTTCAAGAAATTGTTTGTATTGGTTTTCGTCTATAAATTTGGATTTTCTGCCGAGGGATACGTATGTTTCAGGACGTTTGCCAAGCATCCGCAAATCAAACGCATCAATGTTTACCTGTTTGGTCTGTTCGTTGTAAAATAATGGAGAGCATAGCAGACGAATTAATGTCTCCTCGCTGCCAATCTTATCTGCATCGTAATCTATTTCAGGGGTTGTCCTCATATTAAATTTTTGCAGATTTGATTTTCAATTTTTGAAATTATTTTGTCGTTCAACTCAACGTCGGCAGCGGAGTTTTTGAAATTTTCTCCTTTCATAAAGTACGAAAAACGGTCTCCGTTAAGATACGCAGCAAACCCGCCTTTGGGAAAATTGCCCTGCAAATATACACTTGAATCGTTTGACGGAAACAATGCGCAATATTTCAATACTTTTTCGGATAGCATCGACACAATGGTTTCCGCTTGGGTAATCGCATTTTTGTTTGGTTTCGATGCTTCAAAACCGTCCCAACCCGCTTTTAATTGGCTTATTTTGTCGATTTCGGCATTTAATCTGATATGTTCCTTTTCTGAATTGGTAACCTCTGTTGGGGAATTAAAAACGACAAACTTTTGATTTTTTAGCGTTTGCAAATAGGCAAGCAATGCAAGATTCTCCTTGGTATTCTCGAATCTTACATAAAAATTTTGCCTTGTCTTTGTCTTTTCCGCTAACATAATCTTTTATTATTGTTTAACGCCCCAAATTTAAATCAATATTTTTATTCTGCCAAATCTTTTTTTCGCCGGATGGCAATTATCCATTATGCATCCTCTATCCTCCTAATCCACCCCCCCGGCACATACGCCGTCGCATATCTCCCCACTCCTTGCAATTCTACAAACACGCGCTTCTGATGCTTGTATTTCATCACTATGCCTTCCACACCTGCGAATGGGCCGCCGATGACGACTACGCGGTCGCCTGCAATTAACGACGGCATTTCGGTTTGATCGACGATGATATTTTGATTGCCGGATTCTACGATAATCTTAAAACTATTCATCTGAGCGTCAGGCACAACGAGAAATTCGTTTTTGCCGAAGGAGTTGGTGTAGAAATGATTGTAATAAGGTGTCATGCCGGGGAAGAGAGCCTGATATTTGAGCATTGCGCGAAAGTCGTTGAGAGTGGAGCGCATAAATAGGAGGCTCTTGTCGAGCGGCTTGTCCTTTATATATTGTGTGGGGTTGTTGAAATCTTCGTTGGAATATTCGATGTGGCGGAGCAGGGGCAGATAAGGCTCGATGCTGTCGTCGTTGAGGGAAACGAGTTTGTCGTAAATCTTTTGTGCGCGGTTGTGCGTGGCGCGTATCGGAAACCAGTAACGGACGTTTGGCAACAGGGTGTACCCTACCGACTCCCCGATTTTGACATTCTCTCTGTCGGGATTTACACAAACCTTTGCTGTTGGTTCTGTGCTGACGGTCGCGCCGTTATGGAAATTCGTCAATTTTGCCATTTTTGGGGAGGACAAACTTGATATTTGGCAAACAGAATCTATGATGGAAAACTCCACCTTCTTTTGCCGCTGCAAAGGTAAGTAATATTTTTAAAAATGTCAACCGTTTTTTTTTTTTTGTACGCCGCGCTTTACATTGTTTTGAGAAGTTGTTGTTTGTCAATATTTTGTATAATGTGGTCTTGATGCAGATTTTTTTTGCAAGAAACAGCGAAAGTTGTGGTAAGCAAATTTTTTCTAATTAGCAGCAAAAAAAATTTTGCCGTTCATAAATTATGGTTATATTTGTCGCAGCATTAAAATCTAATCTTAAACACTAAGTTGAATGAACAATTTTGAATTTCAGAATCCTACCAAAGTGGTCTTTGGAAAGGGTAGCATCGCCAAACTCAGCGAGTTGATGTACAAAGGCGAGAAGATAATGATGACCTACGGCGGCGGCTCCATCAAGAAGAATGGCGTCTATGACCAGGTGATGAAGGCTCTCAAAGGCTTTTCGGTGATAGAATTTGGTGGCATTGAGCCTAATCCCGATTATGATACGTTGATGAAGGCTGTGGAAATCTGCCGCAAAGAAGGCGTTGGGATGCTGCTCGCAGTGGGCGGCGGCTCTGTCATCGACGGTACTAAACTCATTGCGGCAGCCGTTGATTTCAAGGGCGACCCGTGGAACGACATTCTTGTGAAGGGTGCGGAGCCGGGCGAGGTGCTTCCGCTTGCAAGCGTATTGACGATGCCCGCCACGGGTTCGGAGATGAACTGCAATGCGGTGATTTCGCGCCGCGCCACCAAGGAGAAGTTTGCGATGGGTCATCCCAAATATTACCCCGTATTTTCGATTCTCGACCCCGAGGTTGTGTATTCGATTCCTAAGAAACAGCGCGCCAACGGCTTGACCGACTCTTTCATTCATGTATTTGAGCAGTATCTCACCGACGATATCAACGCCAAGATTCAGGACAGGTGGGCAGAGGGCGTCTTCAAGACTATTGTGGAGATTGCTCCCGACGTGATGGCAGACAAGCCGTCATACGATGCTTGCGCCAATTATATGTGGTCGGCAACTTGCGCGCTCAATTTCTTCATTTGTCCGGGCGTAAACCAGGATTGGAGCACGCACATGATTGGTCACGAACTCACTGCGCTCTGCGGACTCGACCACGGCGTAACGCTCGCCATCGTATTGCCCGGCACTATGAGCGTGATGCGCGAAGCCAAGATGAAGAAGCTCGAAATGTTTTGCAAGAATGTTTGGGGCGTTGATGCCAAGGGCGACGAGGCTGTCAATGTTGCAATCCAGAAATCTGAATCGTTCTTCAATTCGCTTGGCATCAAGACCCGCTTGTCAGATTACGGCATCGGCGAGGATGTTGTCAACGAGATCGTCAGGAGGTTCCGTGAACGTGGCGCCAAGCTCGGCGAACACGGCATCGTTACTCCCGACAAGGTCGAGGCAATTTTGAGGGACAGGCTTTAAAATTTAAAATTTAAAATTTAAAATTGATAATTAAAAGTTAAAAATTAAAAATTTGCCATTCGGCGATACATTTTTAATTTTTAACTTTCAATTTTTCATTTAACTACCTCTTTTCCTGCTGAAGACCAGCATATTATGCCGCAATCCAACTCAATGACGGTGAATCCGTTTTGGGCGAGGGTTGCGGCTGCTATTTTGCTGCGGCGACCACTGCGACAATATACGGCGATGGTCTTAGATTTGTCGAGGGTGGCGATTGCCTTTTGTGCGAAGTCGGCGGCTTTTACGTCGATATTTACGGCGTTGCGGATGTGTCCGTCGGCGTATTCCTGCGCGGTGCGGGAGTCGAGTACGATGACATTGGGCTGCTTGATTATCTGCTCGAAGTCGGCGGCGTTTACGGAGCGGAAGTTTTGACCGCCGCAGTTGGTGAAGATGCTGACAATCAGCATCATTAGTGTAAATAATCTTTTCATTTCCATTGCTTTTATTGGTTAAACAATAATTGTCATAAATATAAACAAAAATTACCGTAAATAAATTGCCCATAGAGCAAAAAATTTACGGTATTTTTTTATTGAGGTGTGGAGTTCAACAACTACTCACCACGATTCTTGATGATGATTTCGTTGATTTTCTTGGATGATTCACGCATCTTGTTGAGTTCGTCCTGGTCGGCATCCGACATCTGGATGATTTCGTTGGTGAGGTCTTTGATGATGGCGATGCTGGATTGTACGTCGCTGTTGGTAGTTGTCAACTGTGCGTAGTATGTCAACAAGTCCTTGGACTGTATGAAATTTTTAGCACCAGCCAGCTTGTCATTCTGGTATTTGACGTAAACCTCGGCGTATTTTTCTGTGAATACCTTGCCGCTCTCTTTCATTGCAATGATTTTTGATTTGCAGAGTTCGATGAGCGAATAGACGTTGCCGATTTTGAGGCGAAGGTCGGTGTTTTCGATAAAACCGCCGTTGGTGATGAAGTTTTCCTCTATCCAGCGATCCTGCTGCATGAAGTCCGACTCAAAAATCATATCGCCAAGGTCGTCGAGGGTTTCGTCCGACAGTTCGTACTCGTCCGACGTTATGTTGTCGAATGCACCCTCAGCACGAGCGAGGTCGCCCTGCACCCTCACGATTTGATGCTGGTAGTTTTCGAGGTTGTTGATGGTGGCGACAATCACCTTCTGGTAGTTTTCCTGGTTGGAGATGTTTTCGCGCCACTTGTCCACGAGCAGACCGATGATGATACCGATTGCTGTTGCGATGATGGTGTTCACCGCGTCAATGGAAATCTTTTTCCAATTGAGGTTCTCTTTGAAAGAATTTTCTTCTGCCATTTTTGATTTATTGATTTATGATTTGTTGATTATATTTCAATTACTTCAATTACTTCAATCATTTGCCTACAGCTGGCTTTCCGGCAGGCTGAGGATTTGGTTGCCCTTGGAGATGTCGCCGGTGGTGAGGCCGAGTTTGAGCCACTTCATGCGTTGCTGCGATGTGCCGTGAGTGAATGCCTCCGGTCTTACCTGACGGTATCCGGCAGATTTTTGGAGGTAGTCGTCGCCTATCTGATGTGCGCAGTTGATGGCTTCTTCGAGGTCGCCGTCTTCGAGCGATTTGAAGGTCTTGTTTTCATAATAGCCCCAGATGCCAGCGTAGAAGTCGGCGAGGAGCTCTATGCGGACGGATATTTTGTTGGCTTCCGCCTCAGAGCGGCACTGATCCATCTTGCGGTGGAGCTGCGAGAGGAGTCCGAGTTCGTTTTCGATGTGGTGTCCCACCTCGTGCGCGATTACGTATGCGTATGCGAAGTCGCCGCCTGCGCCGAGTTGTTTTTTCATCGTTGCGAAGAAGGATAGGTCGAGGTAGAGACATTTGTCGCCCGAACAGTAGAATGGACCTGTGTCGGACGATGCGCTGCCACAAGCGGTATTTACAGCGTCGGAGAATATCACCATTGTTGGCTTGTTGTACTGCATGCCGTTTTGCTTGAAGATGTTGGTCCATACGTCCTCGGTGGAGGCGAGTACCTGCGAGGCAAATTTCTTGAGTTCGTCGCTCTGTGCGGTGTTGCCGGTGCTTGTGCGTGTGGCGGGTGCTTCCACGGTCTGATTGTTGTTCATGTTGCTTACATTGCTGAAAAACATCGATGAATCGCCTGTGGCATACCAAATTACCGCGCCAATTATCAATGTGATGATGCCTGCGCAGCCGCCTTTTTTGCCGGTTGACATTCTTGATCCTGAGCTTGATGAGAAGCCACCGCCGCCACGGCGGTCTTCTACGTTGCTGCTCTCTCTGCGTCCGTCTAATTTCATAATCTTACGGTTTTATGTTGTTTGTAAAATTGTGTTTTTTTATTCAGCTGCAAATGTATAAAAAATTTTTTCAAGTAAAAATTTTGTTAGTAAAAATAAATGCTATAATTTCGCAAATAAATATTAATAGCAAAATGGCAACATCTATCAATCAGATTACTACTGGGTTAGGGGCGTTTAGCGATGCCTTTGGAATCATCCGGCGCAATAGGATGGGGAAGTTTTTTGTGGTTCCCGTCATTGTAAACATCATTTTGGCGGGTCTCCTGATATGGGGCGGCTGGGGTCTTGGCGAGTGGATTCGCTCGTTGTGGGACAGCGAACACGGCGGCTGGCTCGGTTGGCTTGGCACGGCGGTGCAATGGGTGATGCCTATTGTTATGTTTATTCTCTTTATATTTATAGGTGGTACGATTGTCAATCTGCTGATGTCGCCGATATACACCATCATTTCCGAAAGGACCGACACTGCGCTCACCGGGCGTGTGTATAGCTCCGACGCCAAGCAGACTGTCAAGGACATCTGGAGGGCTGTGGTGATTGCGCTCAAAAGCACCATCAAGCAGCTCGTGCTTACGTTGCTATGCCTGTTGCTCAATATAATACCGCTCATCGGGCAGATACTTTCTATTGTGTTGATTTTCATCATCAATTCCTATTACTTCGGCTATTCGTTCATGGACTACACCAACGAGCGTTACCGTCGTAATGTAAGGGAGAGCAACAATGAGGTGTGGCGTTACAAGTATCTCGCTATTACAATTGGTGCCATCTACGCCCTGCCGATGTATTTGCTTTGCGGCACGTTTTTGGCGGCGTACATGGGCGGTGTTTGCACTGTGGCTGCCACCAAGGCTCAGATTGAACTCGAAAACCAAGACTCTCAATACAACGGTAACATCCAAAACTAAAAAACATGGAAAAAACCAGGATAGTACTTGTTTCTTATCACAATTCGCTGCCGTTCCTCTATGGACTGCAGCACTCGAAGTACATCACCGAACATTGCGACATCGTTACGGAATATCCGTCGAAGGGTGCGCAGATGCTTATTGACGGCGAGTGCGACATTGCGCTTGTTCCCGTGGGCATCATTCCCAAGCTGAAAATTAGTTACATTGTCTCCAAATTTTGTATTGGCGCGGAGGGGTGCGTCAGGTCGGTGCTGTTGGTGAGCCAGGTGCCGATGGAGATGATTTCGCGGATTTACCTCGACTACCAGTCCGCCACGAGCGTGAGGCTTGTCAAGATACTTGCGCGGCATCATTGGAACATCAATCCCGAGTTCATCGATTCTAAGCCGGGCTACGAGAAGGAAATCAAGGGCGGCACGGCGGGCGTCATCATCGGCGACAGGTGTTTTGAATACACCGATTTCAAATACAAATATGACCTCGCCGAGGAGTGGATCAATTTTACCGGCTATCCGTTTGTATTTGCGGCGTGGCTGTCGTTGAAGCCCGTCAATGCAGAACTCAAGAAGGAGCTCAACGACGCCCTCGAGTACGGCATCTCCAATATCGACAGTGTGATTCAGGAATACAAGCACAAGTTTGCTTTCAATCCCAACTTTGACGCACGCGAGTATTACACCAAAAATATCAGCTACTACCTCAACGAGGGCAAGAGCCACGGCATGAGCGCGTTTGTCAAGTACATGAACATGGAAGACCGCGCCAACGCCGACCCCGCGCTGAGGCAGTTGTATGCGCAGAATTAAGTAAGGGGTTTTGTTAAAAAATCTCAAATGTTTTTTTCTCTGACAAATAACCCCTAATTTAGGGATTTGGAAAAAAAGAAAGATACAAATTTATAATAAATTGGAAGTCAATATATTAGGAATAGAGTCATCATGCGATGATACGTCGGCGGCTGTTGTGAGCGGCGGCGTATTGTTGTCTAATGTGATTGCAAGTCAGGCTGTGCACTCGGCGTATGGCGGCGTAGTGCCGGAATTGGCGTCGCGTGCGCATCAGCAAAATATAATCCCCGTGGTTGACCAGGCGTTGAAACAGGCGGGGCTTACTGCCAACGATATTTCGGCGGTGGCGTTCACTCGTGGACCCGGATTGTTGGGTTCGCTGATTGTTGGATGCTCCTTCGCCAAAGGTTTTGCATTGGCGGGCGGGATTCCTATGATTGAGGTCAACCATTTGCAGGGGCATGTCCTCAGTCAGTTTGTACATGAGAAAGACAAGCCGAAGGAAGACCCGACGTTCCCCTTCCTGACCCTTCTCGTATCGGGCGGACACACGCAGATAATCAAGGTGAAGGACTATTTTGATATGGAAATCATCGGCACTACGATAGACGACGCGGCGGGCGAGGCATTCGACAAGTGCGCAAAGGTGATGGGTCTCGGCTATCCGGGCGGTCCCGTCATTGATAAACACGCGCACCAGGGCAACCACGACGCCTTCCATTTTGCCAAACCAAACATCGCGGGATTAGATTTCAGTTTTTCGGGATTGAAGACATCCTTCCTCTATACATTGAGGGACAGG
>DGIK01000017.1 GCA_002393195.1 Bacteroidales bacterium UBA3824
AAAACTTGTGGTTGATTTTGGCATTAAGGTCATAAAACCAATACGAAAACTTGCTGTCGGACGGCATAAACGGCGTAGCGACCACCGAAAAATACGTCGTGCGGGCAGAAATATTGAAGGCTGTTTTGTCTTTTACAATGGGACCCTCAAAGTTGATGCGGGACGTGAGGAGTCCAATAGACACCGAGCCGTGGTATTTTTGGAGGTCGCCGTCCTTGGTGCGCACGTCAATCACCGACGATGTCCTGCCATTATAACGCGCCGGAAACGAGCTTTTGTAGAACGACACTCTCTTGATGGCTTCGGGCGTGAAAACGGAGAAGAATCCAAACAAGTGGTCGATTTTATAGACCGGCGCACCGTCGAGCAACACAAGGTTTTCGTCGCCATTGCCGCCACGCACGAAGAACGAACTTGCGCCACCCACACCTTGCTGAACGCCGGGCGTCATTTGGATGGTGCGCATCAGGTCGGTCTCGCCGAGGAGTGTCGGGGTGTGTTCAATCATTTTTACAGGGATGTCGAGGCTGCCCATACCCGTCGAAGCGATGCCCGCCTCGGCTTTTTCGGCTGTTACGACCACTTCCTCCAACTGATTGTCGCCGGAAAGTAGGATGTTGATTACGGTGTCGTTGTTGAGGCGAAAATCCTTCCGCTGCGGCGTGTAGCCCACAAAAGAATAACTCAAACTCACATTGCCCTTTGGCAGCGTGATGGAATAGAATCCAAATTCGTTGGTGATTGTACCCTGCGTAGTGCCGGTATTGAGGATAGTTGCGCCGAGAATGGTCTCCTTGGATTGCGCATCATTGATGTAACCACTGATAGTGGCACGTTCCTGCGCACTGACGGTGTTGATATTCAATGCAATAGCCGCCACAGGCAGGATAGTTTTTAGAGTGTGTTTCATTACAAATTGCTGTAAATCCAATAAAATGTTTAAATAATTTTTTGTTATGTTATATTGTATTAACACGCAAAGTGCAGGAAACCCTAAGAGGAAATTTGCAGAAAATGAAAAAATGGGGTGGGGGACACCCTTGCTTTTTATTGATAAAAACATAAGGGCGTCGCACCTTGCGACGCCCTTACACTACTACTTACCTAAAACAAATCACACTATTATTACTTCTTCATTAACAATTACTTCTGTTTCGGGGCCGGAGAGACGCTCGATGTGCGTGCCGGACTTGGAGACTTCAATTTTGAGGACATTGTCCTTGTGGCGGATTTGGAACGAATAACTGTTCCATTTTTCGGGCAGGACGGCGTTGAAGGAGAGCATACCGTTCTTGATGCGCATACCGCCAAACCCTTGAACCACAGTCATCCACGTGCCGCCCATCGAGGTGATGTGGCAGCCGTCGCAAGTGTCGTTGTTGTAGTCGTCGAGGTCGAGGCGCGAGGCGTTGAGGTAAAATTGGTATGCCTTGTCATAGAGTCCGACCTTAGCCGCGAGGATGTTGTGGATGCAACTCGACAGCGAACTCTCGTGAACCGTGAATTGCTCGTAAAACTCAAAATTGCGCTTGATGGTCTCCACGTCAAAATTGTCCTCAAAGAAATAAATTCCCTGCAAGACGTCCGCCTGTTTGATGTAGCAACTCCTCAAAATCCTGTCCCAAGACCAATGCTGATTGATTGGGCGCACCTTCGGGTCGAGCTGGCTTACTGGAATCAGTTCCTTGTCCAAGAAGCCGTCGTTTTGGATGAAAACTTTGCGTTTTTCGTCGTAACCGAGGTACATTTTTTCAATGATGTCGTTCCATTTTTCGGTTTCACGCTCATCGAAATTGGTTGTTTTACAGATTCTTGCAAAATCGTCAGGATAGTTTTTCTTCACGAAATCAATTGCAAAAATCGTGTACTTCATATTTTGGACGGCGGAATACGACGTGTACCAATTGTTGTTGACATTATTTTCGTATTCATTGGGACCTGTAACACCGAGCATCACGTATTTTTCGCGCTCGACGCTCCAATTGACACGTTGCGCCCAAAATCTCGAAATACCAATCAAGACCTCCAAACCGTAATCCGCCAAATATTTCTGTTCGCCAGTGTAATTGACGTAAATCCTTACAGCATTGGCGATTGCGGCGTTGCGGTGGATTTCCTCAAAGGTGATTTCCCATTCGTTGTGGCACTCCTCGCCGTTGATTGTAACCATCGGATAGAGAGCCGCGCCGCCCGTGAAACCAAGTTTTTCGGCATTTTCGATGGCTTTTGCGAGGTGTTTCCATCGATACACCAACAATGAATGTGCAACTTTTTTGTCGGCGGTTGCAAGGTAGAACGGAAGACAGTAAGCCTCTGTGTCCCAATAAGTTGTGCCACCGTATTTTTCGCCGGTAAAACCTTTTGGACCGATGTTCAACCTTTCGTCTCTGCCGGTGTAAGTTTGGTTCAGTTGGAAAATATTGAACCTAATGCCCTGTTGTGCAGCCACATCGCCGTCGATGATGATGTCGGATTCCTGCCATTTCAAGTCCCAAGCGCGTTCCTGTTCGGCGAGCAAAGTCTCAAAACCCGCGCTCACAGCCTCGTAAAGCACCGCGTCGGTCTTGGCCTCAATTTCGTCGGGAGTGTAATACATCGTAGATGTTATGCAGGCATATTTGTTGATTACGACTGTCTCGTTCTCCTTGAGTGTCAGGTAGAAACGCTTGCCGGCGTACTTCTCGCGGAGGATTGGTTCGTCATTTTTGGTGTCAACGCTAAACCTCGTAACCGCCGCCGTGCAGACCTGAAATTTGGTCTTTTTGGTCTCGGCTGTCACGGAAATGCTGTCGTCGGCGTGTTTTGAAATCTCCACCCAAAACTTTTCGTCGTAATTGGAATCCTGATTTACAATGTCGGCGTCAACGTCCGAAATTACCGTTGCCATTGCGCTGAAATTCAGCGGTTTCACTGTATATTTGATTGCGCCAATTTCGTCGCGGACGATTGACATAAATCTTGTGGAATTGACCTCCAAACGCTTGCCGCTCTGCAATGTCGCCACAAAATGACGTTCCAAAACGCCGCGTTTCATATCAAGCACACGCGAAAAATTGTCAACTTTGCATTTTGCCAAATCCAACTCCTCGCCCTCGATGTTGATATGGATTCCAATCCACGAAGGCGCGTTCAACATTTTGGCAAAATACTCCGGGTAGCCGTTTTTCCACCAACCCACGCGGGTCTTGTCGGGGTAGTAAACGCCTGATACATAACTGCCTTGCAGTGTGTTGCCGGTGAATGTCTCCTCAAAATTGGCGCGTTGTCCGCCCTTGCCGTTGCCGATGGAGCAAACGCTCTCGGAATTGCGGTTGAGGTCGTCATTGAAGCCCTCCTCGATTATCCGCCACGGATCGTGCTTTATGTAGTTTTTCATATTTTTATAGGTTTTTCTAATGATTTCGTGCTGCAATTTTACATTATATTTGATTGGTAAACACAAAATTATCATTGAAATCACATCAAAAAAATGCGCAAACGTTTGCAACAAACGTTTGCGAAAAAACAAATTATTTTGTGTCCACATACAAATTGTTTGTTATCTAAAATATTTCACTAACTTTGCCACATTAAAATAATTGCGCCTATGAAAAAAATGATTGCAATATTGATGATTATGATACCGCTTGCGGCACTCTCGCAGGCGAAAAAATCCGACGCTTTTTATTATAAAGGGTTTGAATTGATTAATGCAAAAAAATACAAGGAAGCCATTTCGCATTATGAAAAATGCAGCCTGTTGGACAAGGAGGATTACGACATATCGGAGGGCGCGTTTTATTACCGCTCCGAAGAGAAAATAATCGAATGTTATGAGGCTCTTGCAGAAGAATATTTTGCCAAGTACAATTTTGACAAAGCCCTCAGATACAGTAGGTTGAAATTAAATTTGACTAAAAAAATTTTTGGAGGAAACGACCGCGTTTTCGCTCAGAGTTTAGAGGAACTTGCAACTATCAATTCCGATTATGGCAACAATTCCGAGGCGGTGGAATTGCAATCGGAAGCCGTAAAAATCTACAAAAAACTCTATGGCGACCAAAGTGAGGATTATGCGAGAGCATTGGGTAGTCTTGTTTATTATAACTATCAGATTGGCAACTATATAGAGGCATTAAAACTTGAAAAAATTGCAATAAAAATTCGTCAAGAACTTTTTGGCGACGACAGCCCCGAATTTGCAGGTTCGGCTGACAATCTTGCTTCAAAAATCTATCGGGCAGCGGCATAAATATTTTGCACATTGCGACTCACGGTTTTTATAGGAGCAACAGTTTTTTGGGCGGTTCTGTTTTTGGTTTTCATAATCAAAACAGTGAAGATATATTGCTAAGCCACAGCGGATTACTGATGGCGGGTGCAAATTATGCACTCAATCCCGACAATGAAATTACTGACGGCTTCGACGATGGAATTTTGACGGCAAAGGAAATTTCGCGGCTCGATTTCAGTGGGTTGGATTTGGTGATTTTGTCAGCGTGCGAAACGGCGTTAGGCGACCTCGGCGACGATGGAGTTTTTGGATTGCAACGTGGTTTTAAGAAGGCGGGGGCGCAGACAATCATTATGAGTCTTTGGGAGGTTGACGACTACGCCACGCAACTTCTGATGGTGGAATTTTTCAAAAAACTTGGTTCGGGACTCTCGAAACGCGACGCCTTCAACGCCGCCCAAGAATACGTCAAAAGCAAAACTTCCGACCCAAAATATTGGGCAGCGTTTATCATTGTGGATGCGCTGTGATGGACAATTACGCAAACTTCTGGAACAAATGTTTGTGAAAAAAATTATAAAAACATCTATAAATTTTGTAATATTACTCAGATTAGTTATATTTGCGCAAAACAACAATATGAAAAAATTCAAATATCAATCGGAAATAGACGCGCTTATCAACAAAGGCAAAAAGATGCCAGATATTTTTTTGCCGGAGAATAAGGAGGCATATAGATTTGTGTTTTGCAGGTCGATAATCAATCACTTGCCAGTGTATATCCAAAAGCCGCAAAGGGCATTGAAAGACAATGCTGTGGTCGAAGGGTATGCTCTTTCGTGTTTTGAAACGAAGGATGCCGCCGACAAAATGCAGCAACGTCTCGTCGCAAAATTTAATGCCATCGGCGATTCGTTGTGCTGTGGAATCATCGAAAATCTTGACGGAATGATTACTGCACCGTCGCCAGCGTCAAGGCATTTTGAATTGTTTGAATTTGAAAATTGTGATTTGTCAACTAAATTTAAAGTCATCAAAACCTATGGAAACTTTTAACTATATCGGACAAAAATCAGGCATTGACTACAACCACATCACAAAAATAGTAAATCTGATGTATTTTGAAGGACCTCTCCTCGCATATTATGTGGGTGTCAACGGCGAGAATTATCTGTTGTATTGGATTGACAACGATGAAAAATATAATAGATGGCTTGTTTTTACCACGGAAGTTGAATCTGTATATAGATACATCTCGGGAAAAACAAGCCTCCTAAATCTATTGAAAAAATATAGCAACGACCAAATAGCCGTGGTTGATATTGACAACGATATCAATTTCTATGAACGCGGAATTATTAGACGCAATATGTTAAAAACCAGTTATTTGCCAGGCAGAGACAGTTATTTTGACATTTTGGACGTCGATTGCTCCCCCTACCGTGAAGACCGTGCAATTTGCAGGCTTTCAACGGCAGGTGGAAGGAAAAAACTCAAAACTTCAACTTATCAAGCCTAAATCCCACAAAATTTGGAATCACCATTTCAGCCTTGCCCAAGGTCGTCGGACTGCCGATGCCAACAGCCTTCATTCCGGCGTTGTGCGCAGCCTCGACTCCTGCCTCGGCATCCTCAAAGACAATACATTCGGACGGCTCAACGCCCAACAACTCAGCACCTTTCAAGAATACTTCGGGGTCGGGTTTTGCCTTCGAGACCATCGTGCCGTCGGCAACTGCGTCAAAATATTTTGCCAATCCAGTGCGCTCCAAAATCAGCGGAGTATTTTTGGACGCCGAACCGATTGCAGTCTTGATGCCCGCCGCCTTCACCTCCTTCAAGAAATCCTCCACACCGGGCAAAATTTCGTCGGGAGTCATCTTGGCAATGTAACTGCGGTAGAGGTCGTTTTTCTCAGTTGCCGCCGCTTCCTTGGCGTCGTCCGACATAATCACGCCGCCGATTTCAAGCAAAATCTCCAACGATTTCATCCTCGAAACGCCTTTCAAACGCTCGTTGTCCTTCTCCGTAAATTCAAAACCTAACTTGTCGGCGAGTGCCTTCCACGCCAAATAATGGTACTTCGCAGAATCCACCAAAACGCCGTCAAGGTCAAAAATCAATGCTTTCATTTTAGTTTTTTTGAACAATAATTTCTATGTTTTTACGCCGCTTGCGCGGCTATTTTGTTAACGAAAATTACCGTCAATTTTCAAAAAATTACCGTCAATTGACGTCCAAATTGACGGTAATTTTCGTTTATAAAACCCAACGCCGCAAGGCGTTGCCTCATTATTATTTCTGTTTGTTTTCTTTGATGTTGAATACGCATACTGCGCCGATTATCAGTGCGATACCTGCGATGACAAGCATCATCACCTGCGAGCCGCCAACGAGACCGAGCAACGCGCCGCCCACCAATGCCGCAACAATCTGCGGGACACAAATCGTACCGTTGAACAATCCCAAATACGAACCCATATGGCCGTAGCCTTCGAGGGCGTTAGTCAGGATTGTAAACGGCATCGCCAACATTGCCGCCCACGCAAATCCAATCAATATAAAACTTACAAAAAGCAAATATTGGTCGTGGAAAAACATTGTTGAAATAAAACCAACGCCGCCCAAAACGAGGCTCAGCGAATAAGCGATTTTGCGGTTGGTCTTGGCAGCGAGCCACGGCAACACAGCCGCCCACGCCACAGAGCCAATTGCCTGAACAGCAAACAAGATTCCAACCCAGTTGCCAGCCGCCTGATAATCAGCGGAATTGGTGTCGGTGGTGCCCCAACAAGTGTCGGCAATTGCGCCGTTGGTATAAGTCCACATATACATAAACGCCGCCCAACAGAAAAATTGCACAAAACCCACAGTCCAGAACGCTTTGGGGGCATTTGCCAACAATTGGAAAATATTTGGCGAATCCTTTTTGGGCTCTTCCTTGATGCCGTGGTACTCATTGTACAATGCGGGCGGAAACTCCTTAACTTTCAATACTGTATATATGACGCAACCAATCAAAATCGCCGCGCCAACATAGAACGAATAAATCACAGAATCCGGCACTACGCCATCTTCGGCGGTGTTGCTGATGCCAATCCACGTAAACAAAAACGGGAACACAAAACCCACCACGCTGCCCGCATTGCAGAGGAACGACTGAATGGAATAAGCCTTGGTTTTTTGCTCCTCATTGACCATATCGCCGACGAGCATTTTGAACGGCTGCATTGCAATATTGATGCTCGTATCGAGAAGCATCAACGCCAACAATCCAAAAATCATCGCCGCGCCCACCGTAAAGCCAAAACTTCCCGCATTTGGCAATAGGCACATCACAAGCACCGCAATTGCCGCTCCCACAAAGAGATACGGAATCCTGCGTCCAAAACGGTTCCACGTCTTGTCGCTAAATACTCCTATTATGGGCTGCACGATGATGCCCATCAACGGCGGCAAAATCCAGAAGTAACTCAGATTGTGAGGGTCGGCGCCCAACGTCGCAAAAATGCGGCTGATGTTGGCACTTTGGAGCGCGTAGGCTATCTGCACTCCAAAAAATCCGAAACTAATGTTCCAGAGCGTCCAGAAACTTTGGTTTGGTATCTTTGTCATAATATTTGAGTTTAAACGAATTACGCTGCAATTTTAACCCAAATATCATTGACAGCCAAAAATAATGATGAAAATTGGATGTATTTTCTACTCAAACGTTTGCAGAAACGGCGGAGGATGTATTTTCTACTTCTCCGCCACCGTCGATCCTCGCACCACCAATTTTGTTGGCACTACGGCGGTTTGGTACGGCGTGAGGACGTGGGTCTCGATGCGTTCGAGGAGGAGTTTTGTCGCCTTTTCGCCGATGAGTTGACCGTTTTGGTCGATTGTGGTGAGCATCGGCGACGAAAGTTCTGACAATAAGCCGTTTGTAAAACCTACAACTGCCACCTTCTCCGGCACGCGGATGCCGTATTTATTGAGTTCGTTGACGGTGGTTACAGCCGTGATGTCATTGACGGCAAAAATAGCGTCGGGAATGTTGTCCTCGTCGCGGAGTTTCTTGATGACCTCCACCGCCTTGTCGTGGGAGTCGCAGTCGAAAATTGTATCGTCGGTGATGGGCATCTTGTGGCGTTTGAGACAATCCACAAAACCGCGCCGCCTGTCCTTGCCAATCCTGACATTGTTGGGACCCGCAAAATGCACAATTTTCTTGCGTCCAAGGCTCACCAAATGCTCCGTGGCGGTGTATGCGGCGGCATAATCGTCGATGATGCAACGGTCGCAGGCAAAACCCTCCGGCGGCCTGTCGAAAAATACAACAGGCACATTCCTGTTCATAAGTTTTTGAAAATGAGCATAATCATTGGTTTCTTTGGTAATGGAAATCAAAATGCCCTCCACCCTGAGCGACACCAATGAGCGGATGTTTTCCTTCTCGCGCTCCACGCTCTCGTCGCTCGGGCAAATGATGACATTAAAACCGGCATTGCGGGCGGTCTCGGTGATTCCGCTTATCACCGACGAGAAAAAATGATGTTGAATTTCGGGTATGATTATGCCGATGATTTTGCTGCGTTGGTTATGGAGACCCAAGGCGAGCGCGTTGGGCTGATAGTCGAGTTTGTCGGCGACGTTCCTGACCGCCTCCTTTGTTTCGGGGCTGATGTCGGGGTGGTCTTTCAATGCCCTCGATACCGTGGAAGCCGAAATTCCAAGTTCGCGGGCTATGTCCTTGATGGTCGCTTGGCGGAATGGTTTCATAATAGTAATTGGTATAGGTTTAGATTTCGCTGCATAAAAGTATGGAAAATAATTTAAATTGCAAAAAAAACAATAAAAAAATTTACAGCAATTCGTCCCGCGACGCATCCATCCTCACAAATATGAACAGCAGCACCGTAAACGACCACAGCGAACTGCCGCCATAACTGAAGAACGGCAGCGGGATGCCTATCACAGGCACAAGTCCGATGGTCATTCCGATATTGATGCCGACGTGGAAAAAGAGAATCGACGCCACACAATAGCCGTAAATCCTTGCAAATGCAGAACGTTGGAGTTCTGCCAAATATATTATCCTGAGTATCAGGGATAAAAAGAGCAAAATCACCACCGTGGAGCCCACAAAACCCCACTCCTCGCCCACGGTGCAGAAGATGAAGTCGGTCGCCTGCTCCGGCACAAAATTGAATTTGGTCTGCGTTCCCTGCAAATATCCCTTGCCCGCAAAACCGCCCGAACCGATGGCTATCTTGCTCTGTTCCACGTTGTAACCCGTGCCTTTTGGGTCCACCTCCAATCCAAGAAACACGCGGATGAGCGTCTGTTGGTGGTCGGTCATTATATTATTGAAAACAAAATCCACCGAAAATACCACCGCAAAACACGCTATCAAGCCCAACCAAATCAACGTGGCAGACCAAGCGCGTTGCATATAACTATAAATAGCCACTGCCGGCAACAAAATAAGGCTTGCGCCAACTATCAGATGATGCCATTCGAAGCGGTCGTGGAGCAAATAATGGTTGACAATCCACAGCAAACCCGTCAACACAGCCACCGCGCCCCACGCTATCAGCACTTCCACTATCGTCCGTCCAAATGCCAACAGCCAAATGCCCGCAACTATCACGATGCCTATCATTACAAAGACGAGCGGATATTGCAACGTAGTTACGAAAATCGCGATGCCAACCACTATAAGCCAAAGCACCATCGACCAAAGCCCTTCCCTGTAAAATACAAAAATCATACTTGCATACACAAGCACCGAACCCATATCGGGCTGCAACAATATCAACCCCGCCGGCAGTGCGAGTATGCCGATTGCCAACAGGAGATTGTTGATTTTCTTAATGTCAAAATTGTACGCCGACATCACTTTCGACAACGCCAACGCCGTCGCAAACTTCGCAAACTCAGCCGGTTGTATCTTCAATGGGCCTATCTCAAACCAAGACCGCGCCCCGTTGGTCTTGGTGCCTACCACAAGCACCGCCATCAGGAGCAAAATCATAAATCCATATATGAAATACGACAGCACAGAATACAGCCGGAAGTTGGAAGCCATTATCAGTATCACAATCACATACGACACCCCAATCCATACGAGTTGCTTGCCGTAGCGCATACTGAAGTCAAATATACTGTCGTGCGTGTCGTCATAACACGCCGCATATATATTGAACCACCCCATAAAGAGCAGCAACGAATAGATTAACAAAACTATCCAATCAAGCGACCGAAAAACATTTGCTCCGCGTTGTTTCATTTGTTGATTTGTTGAGTATTGATTTGTTGATTTCCTCTCTCCTCGTTTCTATTTCATCTGCGCATTTGGGTCGAGCAAATTTGCATTGCAGATTCGCGCCTCCACGTCCTTGCGCGTGATGGTGTCGGTGAGGTATTTTTCTATCATCAATCCGGCGATTGGGGCGGCGTATGTCGCGCCAAAACCACCGTTTTCCACATAGACGGCAATGGCGATTTTGGGATTTTCACGGGGTGCAAAAGCCTCAAAAATCGAGTGGTCTTTGCCGTGCGGGTTTTGAGCCGTGCCGGTCTTGCCGCATACCTCAATGCCTGGCACACGCGCCGACCGTCCCGTGCCCATTTCGCAAACCTGATACATACCTTGGATTACAGTCTCAAAATAATCGCGCTGTATGCCGGTGTCGTGTTTTTCGAGGAATTTTGGGTCGATGTGATCCTGACCCTCTATCTTCTTGACAATGTGAGGGATGATGTAGTACCCACGGTTGGCGATGGTGGCGCAGGCGTTGCATATTTGGAACGGGGTGAAGCCCAATTCGCCCTGTCCGATGCTAAGCGAAACTATCGTGTAGCCCGTCCAATGCCCCTCGCCGTAGAATCTGTTGTAATAGTCCTTGGAATACAAGATGCCGCCCGACTCTTGGTTGAGGTCGCTGCCGAGTTTGGTGCCGAGACCAAACGACTGCACCCTGCGCCGCCAATTGCTGTAAGCCGAATCCGCCCGCCTGTATTTGGGGTCGGCGATGAGTTTGGTAAACTCATAACAGTAATATGCGTTGCAGGAGTGTTGTATTGAGCTTACCAAATCCAACGAACCCGCGTGGTGGCATTTGACGACATGGCTACCGAGCCTAAAACCACCGTTGCAAGGGAACGACGACGACGGTGTAATGATGCCTTCCGCAAGTCCTATCAAGGCGTTGATGGTCTTGAAAGTGGAGCCGGGCGGATAGCAAGCCATCAGCGCACGGTTGTACATCGGCTTGTAAGGGTCTGCCAAAAGTTTCGGATAATTGATAGCCATATCGCTGCCGACAAGCAAGTTAGGGTCATAACCCGGCGACGACACCAACGCCAAAATCTCGCCCGTGGAGGGTTCGATGGCAACGATGGAGCCGACTTTGTTTTGCATCAATTTCTCGCCATACGCCTGCAAATCGATGTCGAGAGTAGATTGGACGTTGAGCCCAACGACAGCAACAGTGTCATACAATCCGTCCTTGTAACTACCTTGTACTCTGTTTTTTACGTCAACGATATAAATCTTGGTGCCCTTCTGACCGCGAAGCTGCTCCTCGTAAGATTTTTCGATGCCAGCCACGCCCACATAATCGCCGGGCTTGTAATACGGATTCGCCTCGATGTACTTTGGATCAGCCTCGCGCACATAGCCCAAAACCTGCGCTGCGGCGTTGTACTCGTATTTGCGGGCGGTACGTTTCTGAACCTCAAAACCAGGAAATTTGTACATCTTTTCCTGCAAATACGAATAGCGATGCTTGGGTATCTGCTTGAAAATCACACTTTCCTTGTACCTTGCGTGCTTGATTGCCTTCTGAAATTCAGCCTTGAAACTCTCAACCGTTGTGCCAAGTATAGCGCACAAATCAGCCGTGTCGAACTCCGGGACGCGGTTTGGGGTCGCCAAAAGGTCGTAGGACGACTCGTTGTAAACCAACAACTTGTCGTTGCGGTCAAATACCAAGCCCCTCGCCGGATAATCGACTACCTTCCTGAATACATTGCTCTCCGCCGATAGTTTATAACTCGAATCCATCACCTGAATGGAAAACAATTTATAAATATAAATCAACGCTATTACAATGAATATCAGTCCAATAACATATTTCCTATTGCTGTACATTTTTATTCAATGCATAATTCATAATTTAATGCATAATGGAAACATCCCAATCCTTCCAAAAATCGGGATATGACTTTGCAACGGATTCGGCTTCATCGATGTCGATTGGAGCGTCGGCGGTGAGGGCGCATACAGCAAGAGCCATTGCCATCCTGTGGTCGTGATGCGCCGACACGGTAACTCCGCCGTGGATTTTGCCACCGTGAATCAGCATTTTGTTTTTATTATTGATGTCAACATTAATGCCAATTTTTGCGAACTCCTCGGCGATAGATTGTGCGCGGTTGCTTTCCTTGTGAATAAGGCGGTCGGTGCCGATAATCTCGCTGATTCCCTTGCAGTTAGCAGCCAACGCCGCCAATACCGGGAATAGGTCGGGCGCGTCGGTGGCGTCGAATTGGAAGGCGCGGAGGTCTTTTTTGCTGATGATGATTGCATTGCCATCAACCTCAACACCTGCCCCGCAATTCCTCAAAACGTCGATGATAGCCTTGTCTGCTTGCAACGAATTGGGATTCAAACCTTTTACGATAGCCTTGCCGCCAATTGCGCCTGCCGCGAGATGAGCCGCCGCACTGCTCCAATCGCTCTCCACGGTGTATTCGCAGCCGTTATAATAGGCAATTGGCTCTATGTAGATGTCCTTGAAATCGTTGTTGGTGATTTTGCCGCCAAAATGCTTTACAATTTCGATGGTCATTTCCACGTATGGACGGCTGTTGATGGCGGATATTTTGATGTGCGAATTTTTGCCGGTCTTGGGCAGCGCAATCAAAAGTCCCGACAGAAATTGCGAACTCTTGCTCGCGTCAATCGTTACCTCGCCGCCTTGCAAAATGCCCGTGGTATGCACCGGGGCGCAATGATTGGTGAGCATCGCTGTAACTCCGAGTTGCCTCAATGGTTCCAACATCTCATCGACAGGGCGTTTCAAGAGCGTGCCGCCGCCGGTGATTGTAACGTCGGAGCGCAACATCGAACATATTGGCGTATAGAGCCTTAACCCAAGACCCGCCTCGCCGACGTTCACGGTGTCTGCCATCGGATTTACAGACGGAATTATCTCCACGCGGTCGCTGTATTCTTCTACGATGCAGCCCAACGACTGAGCCACGCCGAGCCCCGCCCGCGAATCGTTGCTCTTGTCGGGATTGTAAATCGTGGATTTGCCGCCTGCGAGCGCGGCTATTGCCACCGCCCTCTGCATATAACTTTTTGACGGCGGTATGGTGAGATTGGCGTCAAATGCCGAAGGTTTTAACGATTTGATCATAAAGTTTTTGTGCGGTTTGTTTTTTAGTGAGATTTTCAACGCTAATGATGCCGTATGCGCAATCGGCGTATAGCGGGATGCGCTCTTGCAACATATTCTGCGCCACTTCGAGGCGGTTGTCGCATTGGAGGAGCGGACGGTTGCTTACATCAAGACCATCAATGCAATACGCAGCCGAGGCGTACAGCCAAAGTGTTACGAAATTGTCGCGGAGCACTTGACGGTTAGCGGCATTTTTTACCGTGCCGCCACCGCAGGAGAGGATTATATCAACCTCGTCGGCGTATTCGAGCAGGAGGTTGGATTCGATTTCGCGGAAATAATCTTCGCCCTTTTTTTCAAAAATCTCCGTAATCTTCATTCCTTCACGGCGTTCCAACTCGTGATCCATATCAATGAAACGATAATTGAGTTCGTAGGCGAGTTCGCGTCCGGCGGTGGTCTTGCCCACGCCCATAAATCCCGTCAAGGCTATACGTCCCTGATAATCAAGGTGATAACTATCCAATGCGTCGTACATCACCGATGCGTCAACATCGCTGCCCGTAAAAGTATTAAAAGCCGGAACAGCCTGATTGACAAGCCAATTCCTGCCCGAAAGAAAATGAAATCCAATCTTTTCGGCGGGCTTTTCAAAAATCGAATCCTTGTAATTGGCGTCCAACACCACGTGGTCGGCGGTCAATACATTAGGATCGAAAACCACCGCGCCCGACGGCAAAGCCTGCACGATGATTGGGTAATTGTTGACTACGGAAGTGATGTGTTTGAGCGATGCAGAAAGTACGTTGTATTTTTGTTTCAAGGCTGCGAGAGCCTCCTGATTGCGAGCCGCCACGGTAACTTCGAGACCGAGGTTTTGTCCGGCGATGATTACGGCATTGGCCGCGCCGCCCGAACCGATGACGAGCATCTTGCCCTGTTGTATGTATTCGGGGAATTTTTTTAGCGTCAATTCTACACCCGTGATGTCGGTATTGTCGCCCCAAAGACCGTCGTCGCGGCGGTACACGCAATTGACGGCGTCGGCTTTTTGGGCGTTGTCGGTGAGATGGTCGATTAGCGGAATCACATCGCGCTTGAATGGCGCAGTAACGTTCATACCCTTCATATCGAGGGCTTTGAAAATATCCATTGCCTCCTGCGCCGATTCGGCGGGAAGTCGCAAATATCTGTAAGGCAAGCCGTTGTGCTGTACCGCTGCGTTCATCAGCACCGGGCTGAGGCTGTGGAGCGCGGGATTGCCCGTTACCGCCATTAATTGTAAGTTCATATTATAGTTTTTTGATTTCGTTGTGGTATTCCGCAAGCCGCTGTATCGGGCGTTGGATTATCGAATATATCGAGAGTCCGTGGAAGCGCGCCGCGTCCTTCAATATGTCGGCAAAATTGTAGGCTATGGAACCCACAAAACCGATTCCGAAATTTTTGGGACGGTTGAGGCGGATGATGTTGCGGTTGAAGAAGAGGTCAAACTCCGTCAATACGAGATTCCTGAAAATATTGTCGCTGATGTGGTCGTTGATGAAAGGCACAAGGCTCGACAAAAACTGAGCCGGGGTCTCGCTGCGGTACACGCCGTATATCACGTCGTCGTACCCTATCATACACTCACGCTCAAACATTTGGCGGTACGTATCGGGGATTTCGCGCTTGTAGATGGCGTTGACGAGACGCTTGCCGATGCTTGCGCCGCTGCCCTCGTCGCCGAGGA
>DGIK01000220.1 GCA_002393195.1 Bacteroidales bacterium UBA3824
TTGAAGTAATTGAAGTGATTGAAGTAATTGAAGTAATTGAATAAACAAAATCATAATGGACAAACTTAATCAATACAAAATCATCCTTGCGTCGGGTTCGCCGAGGCGCAGGGAGTTGATGACGATGCTTGGCATCAATTTCACTGTGAAGACCAAGCCGACCGACGAAGTATATCCCGACGGCACACCGTCAGACAAGGTTTCTGAATTTCTCGCCAAACTGAAGGCTGAGGCATTCTTGGAAGAATCGCTCTCCGACCCCAACCTTATCGTGATAGCCGCCGACACCACCGTGGTAATCGACGACGAAATCCTCGGCAAGCCCAAAGACCGCGCCGACGCAATCGCAATGCTCCAAAAACTCTCCGGCAAGCGTCACACGGTATATACGGGCGTCTGCATACTCAAAGAGGGTCAATTTCACTCGTTCACGGCGCAGACCGACGTATGGTTTCGCAAGATGGCTGAGGAGGAAATAGTTTTTTATGTTGACAACTACAAGCCATTCGACAAGGCTGGCGCATACGCCGTACAAGAATGGATAGGCGCAGCGGCAATTTCGCGGATGGAAGGCTCATACTATAATGTCGTGGGACTGCCGACACAGATGCTGTATGTAAAGTTGGCGGAGGTGGTATAGGTTTGATTTTATAAAAAACGACACCGAGTTTTCGCATTGAAAGACTCGGTGTCGTTTTTTAGTGAGTTTCAGTAGTTGGTTAGAATTCGACCTCGATGCTTGCTGGTGGCACTGTTACCTTCTCGCCAGTCAAAGGATCTTCGCCGAAGTCGAAGGTCACGGTGAATGTGTACTTGCCGGGAGTGGTTGGCGTTGACTTGAAAATCAACGAAGTCTCATTCGCAAAAAGCGGCACATCTTTAAAAGAGGAAAGCTCCGCTATTGAATCCAATTCGTATGAACCAAGAAGTGTCTTTGGCTTGTATCCGCTTTTGATGTACTGGTAGTACCTTGGATAGCTTATTTGAAACAAGTCATTCAAAACCGTTCCCATAGAATGGGTATCGTCGAAATCTTTGTCGCAAACGACAGTAATGTTCGACACTGGAGCGGCGCACGCGACTGCCTCGCCTATGATATGCATACTACGGTATGTAGTGTCTCCGTAAAACTCCGCATACCTCTTGTACATAGGCAAATCTTCATCAAAGTCATAACTTACACTGCATCCTTTGAGACTTGGAATCCACATCTTAATCTCGGAAGCGGAGTTTGCACCGTATTTGTCAAACTCTAACTTCACCTTATCAGGCTTTGTTATGAACACGTTCATATAATTGCCGGTTGAAGGGTCGCAGAAGTCACCGGACTCCGACGCACCTTCATCGTCTCCCTTGTTGCATGCTATTGCAAGCAATGCAACAAGGAAAAAAATTATTCTGTTTTTCATAGTATTATGTATTAGGATTAATTACTCACCTTAAATCTAAGGTCATATTCTATAAAACACGTTACAAAAATACAACAATTTTATCTGGTTTGCAATACTACTTTCGTAGTAATTTTTGAAAAATCATATACTACTTTCGTAGTAATTTTTTTGCAAAATATAGAAAAAAATGATTTATTTGTTGGAAGTTTTTTTGGGGGAAAATAAAATTGTCTGTAAATTTGCAAAAACTAATCTACAGACCTAATACTATGATAAGAGTTCAAGATTTTTTCAAAGATTATAATGCAGTAAAAACGCCGTATGAAGTGGACGAATCGTTTGTGAAAGGCGTGATACAAGCATCCAAAGCGCATGTACGTGCATCGGGAAACGGGATTTATATATTCGATTACAGCAAAAGGAAGGTAGTTTACGTGTCGCCAAACATCGCCACATGGTGCAATTTACAGCCACAACACAACCATACAACTGATTACAATTGGTATCTCAAAAACATTAGCGAAAAAGATTTGCAGATGCTTATAGAAATCAACCAAAAGGCCTTTGAATTTTGGCAAGGCATGTCAGACGACGAATGTACGGATTATGTATTGTCATACGACTTTATGTTTGGAGAGGCGATGGTCAATCAGCGTTACACGCCGATATTGGTAAAGGACGGCAACATAATATTGGCGATGTGCGAAGTGTCGCCATCGCAGAGCAAAGCGTCTGGCAACATCATAATGAGGAGAGCTGACAGCAAATACGAATATGTCTATTCCGTGGAATACCAAAAATGGCAGAAAGTTGCCCAACAATGTCTGACTCCCAAGGAAAAAGAAATCATACGCTCGACCATCAAGGGACTTTCATCCGTTGAAATTGCCGAAATCAACGGCAAAAGCGAAAACACCATCAAGACTCAAAAACGGAATTTATGCCGCAAACTTGGCGTATCATCTATGCCCGAAGCAATAACAATGGCGATGAACAACGGATTGCTATAAAAAAACCGCCGCGTCCTTTATATGGAACGCGGCGGTTTTTATAATGATATTCTACAGAAAGTCGTGCCTCTGATTATTCAGCCTTAGCTTCTGCTGCGGGAGCTGCTGCCTCTGCTGCAGGAGCGTCGGCGGCTTTTTTCTTGCGGCTACGACGAGTGGTCTTGCCAGCGGGTTTAGCGGATGCGCCCTTGCCCTGCTTGTAGTCGGGATTGAAGTCCACAAGCTCCATGATGCAAGTCTTGGCATTGTCACCGAGACGGAATCCAGTCTTGAGAATCCTCGTGTATCCGCCCGGACGCTCGTAGATAGCCGGAGTAACTTCTGCGAAAAGCACCTTTACGGCTTCCTTGTGATGGAGCTTGGAGAATACGAACCTGCGGGCCGCCATCCTCTTTACCTTGAAGGCTTCCTTCTCAGCATCGGATGTAGCCTTAGACTCTGCGTATGTGATGTCCGCTTTGGATGCTGTGAGAATCGGCTCAATGAAAGTACGAAGCTCCTTAGCCTTGGCGACAGTGGTATTGATCCTCTTGTCCTTATCCTTCTTCACAGACATGATCAAGGAGATGGCCATGTTGGTCAACATCGACTTCCTGTGGCCGTATGTCCTACCTAAGTGGTTTATTTTGTCTCTATGTCTCATTGCTAAAAGTAGTTGTGTCGAGCATCACTGCTCGTTCTGATTAATCTTTATCAAGTTTGTATTTAGAAATGTCCATGCCGAAGTTCAAGTCCATGTTGGCAAGGAGATCGTCAAGCTCGGAGAGCGACTTTTTGCCAAAATTGCGGAACTTAAGCAAGTCGTTTTTGTTGAATACAACAAGGTCAGCGAGCGTTTCGACGTCTGCGGCCTTGAGGCAGTTGAGTGCCCTTACGGAGAGGTCGAGATCCACGAGCTTGGTCTTGAGGAGCTGCCTCATGTGGAGGAGCGTCTCGTCAAACTGCTCGTCGCCAGCCTCCTCGGTGGAGTCGAGAGTGATCTTCTCGTCGGAGAAGAGCATGAAGTGATGGATGAGAATCTTAGCGGCCTCCTTGAGGGCGTCCTTGGGATTAATCGAGCCATCAGTCGTTACCTCAATTACGAGCTTCTCATAGTCGGTCTTCTGCTCCACGCGGTAGTTTTCGGTGGTGTACTTGACATTCTTGATAGGTGTGTAGATAGAATCTACAGCAATCACGCCAATCTCCATGTCAGGCAGCTTGTTTTCATCGGCGGGAACATAACCGCGACCCTTGTTGATGGTAATCTCCATCGAGAGCTTCACAGAAGGCTCCATGTTGCAGATTACCTGACCAGGGTTGAGGACCTTGAAGTTGGTGAGAAACTTCTCGATGTCGCCGGCGGTGAACTGCTCCTGTCCGCTAATAGTGACAACAGCCTTTTCAAAATCCTGCCCGTCAACAATCTGCTTGAAGCGTATCTTCTTAATATTGAGGATAATTTCGGTAACATCCTCTATGACACCCGGAATTGTCGAAAACTCGTGATCGACTCCCTCGATGCGAATCGAGGTGATGGCAAAACCTTCCAAAGAAGAAAGAAGAATTCTCCTCAGCGCATTGCCAATAGTAATGCCGAAACCGGGCTCAAGGGGACGAAACTCGAATTTTCCGTACATTTCGTCAGCCTCCAACATTATTACTTTGTCGGGCTTTTGAAAAGCTAATATTGCCATTTGAATCTGTTGTTTATTATTTAGAATAAAGTTCGACGATGAGTTGCTCCTTGATGTTCTCGGGGATGTCCTCGCGTGCGGGAACGTTCATGAACTTTCCTGCCATCTGGTTGCCGTCCCACTCGAGCCAATTGAACCTGGACCTATTAGCGCCCTGGAGCGAATTGACTATTACATCAAGAGCCTTGGACCTTTCGCGTACACCAACGATGTCGCCCACCTTCACATGGTAAGAGGGGATGCCGCATACCGTGCCATTCACAACAATGTGCCTGTGCGAAACAAGCTGACGAGCAGCCGCCCTTGAGGGAGCGATACCGAGCCTGTACACAACATTGTCGAGCCTCTGCTCGAGGAGCTGGATGAGGGTTTCGCCCGTTACACCAGACATTCTGGAGGCCTTCTTGAAGAGGTTGGAGAACTGACGCTCGAGAAGACCGTAGATGTACTTAGCCTTCTGCTTCTCCTTGAGCTGTGTGCCGTACTCCGACACCTTCTTGCGCTTAGCTGCCTGGCCGTGCTGTCCCGGAGGATAGCCTTTCCTGTCGAGGTATTTGTCTGTACCGAAAATTGGTTCGCCAAATTTCCTGGCGATTTTGGATTTAGGACCTGTATATCGTGCCATTTTGTAATGTTTTTTTTAGACTAACTGAAACTATGATTACACTCTTCTCTTCTTGGCAGGACGGCATCCGTTGTGCGGAAGAGGAGTAACGTCGATAATTTCCACAACTTCGACGCCTGAGCCATGTATAGCCCTGATGGCAGCCTCACGGCCGTTGCCCGGACCCTTCACATATACCTTCACCTTGCGGAGTCCCAAATCATAGGCAGTCTTGGAACATTCGTTGGCTGCCTGCTGCGCTGCATAGGGTGTGTTCTTCTTGGAGCCCTTGAAGCCCATCTTGCCGGCGGACGCCCAAGAAATGACCTCCCCCGAAGCGTTGGTCAAAGAGATGATTATATTGTTGAAGGAGGAATGGATGTGAGCCTCGCCCACAGAATCCACCTTTACAACTCTCTTTCTCGTTACTTTAGATTTCTGTGCCATTTTCTACTAATTA
Organism: Bacteroidales bacterium UBA3824; assembly: GCA_002393195.1. Classification (GTDB taxonomy): domain Bacteria; phylum Bacteroidota; class Bacteroidia; order Bacteroidales; family UBA3824; genus UBA3824. The sequence continues at coordinate 5,142 of DGIK01000220.1, forward strand.
TTACTTGGTAGCTTTCTTCTTATTTGCGACTGTCTTCTTCTTGCCCTTGCGTGTGCGGGCGTTGTTCTTGGTCTTCTGACCCCTCACGGGCAGACCGTTACGGTGGCGGATGCCCCTGTAGCAGCCGATGTCCATCAGACGCTTGATGTTCATGCTCACCTCCGACCTCAATTCGCCTTCAACCTTGAAGTTGTCGTTGATAATCTGGCGGATCTTGGCTACCTGGTCGTCGTTCCAGTCCTGGACTTTGATGTCCTTGTCAATGCCGGCTTCCGAAAGGATCTTGTTTGCCCTGCTGCGGCCTATGCCGAAGATGTAGGTGAGGCCTATCTCGCCGCGTTTGTTTTTTGGTAAATCTACACCAACAATTCTTGCCATTTTTCTTGTGTTCTTAATGTATTTGATCATTCTTGACGCCGCTAATATTCCAAAGCTTGGACACGGTGCCAAAAATCTTGGTTACTATTAGCCTTGGCGCTGCTTGAATTTGGGATTGGACTTGCAGATGATATACACTCTGCCTTTCCTTCTTACTACCTTGCAGTCTGCCGATCTTTTCTTTACAGAAGTTCTAACTTTCATTTTATTGTGTCCTTTTTTTATTTGTACCTGAAAGATATCCTGCCCTTCGACAGGTCATACACAGACATCTCCACCTTCACCTTGTCGCCGGGGAGTATCCTGATGTAATGCTGGCGCATCTTGCCAGAGATATGAGCCGTAATCACATGACCATTCTCAAGCTCGACGCGAAATGTTGCGTTGGAGAGCGCCTCAGTGATGATGCCGTCCTTCTCGATGGCCTTCTCCTTGGTGTGCCTTACAACGTTTGTTGGTCGTCTATTATTTTCGTTGTCCATCTTCAAAAATTTATGAAACACCTTCAATTCTTCGCAACAGGAGGAAATACCTGATGCAAAAGATACTTTACAAAAATTAAAAGTTAATATCAATTATGACAATAAAGGATTGAATAACCCTTTATTTCAGCCGTCAAAGATACAACAATAAGACTAAATTGCAAAACTTATTTGAAGGTAATTTCAATTTTTTTTGAAAATTTTAATTTTTCCAACAAAATTGATTCTCCGCCCCGCCTTGTTTTAAGAAGTTGGGCCGGAGAACCAACCATACAATACCTTCCAATATAAACTTTGCAAAAACCCCGACGAGCGGGGTTTTTGGAATAGGATGCCGCCGTTACAAAGCAGCCGTGGATCCTGTACGTCCCTTGATGCGTCCCGACTTCATAAGTCCGTCATAGTGGTGCATCAGGAGGTGACTCTCAATCTGCTGGAGCGTGTCGAGTATTACACCTACCATAATCAGCAACGAGGTGCCGCCGTAGAATTGGGCAAACTGATTGTTGACGTGGCAGAGAATCGCAAACACGGGCAGGATTGCTATGATTGCCAAGAAGATAGAACCTGGAAGAGTAATGCGCGACATAATGTCGTCGAGGAACTCTACTGTCTTCTTACCAGGCTTCACGCCAGGAATGTAGCCGCCACGCTTCTTCATTTCGTCAGCCATCTGCTGCGGGCTGAATGTGATCGCAGTATAGAAATACGTGAACACAATCACAAGCAACGCGAAGGTGAAGTTGTACCAGAAGCCAGTGTAATCGGCGAAAGCCGCAGCAATCGACGAGGTAGCCTCGGTATTGAAGTGCGTGAACATCAGAGGAATGAACATCAAAGCCTGAGCAAAGATGATAGGCATCAC
>DGIK01000110.1 GCA_002393195.1 Bacteroidales bacterium UBA3824
GTTTGAATTTGCGGTAACATTCAAGGATATGAACCGCCTCACCAATTTCGTGATGCCAGAACTCCACATCAGCAACAATACTGTAATTAATGGCGGTTTCAATACCCGTCAGCGCAATTCGTGGGTCAACCTCCGCACCGACCATCTCGCGTATGAGGATTACAACATCGACAGCCTCAATGTGATGGCGAGGATTTTTGACGACAATTTTGAGTTCAATATGCACAGCGACACTGTTTTGATTGGCGAAAATATGAAACTCAAGCAGCCTGCCTTTGAAGTTCTTGCCAACAACGACACTGCAAATTTCTCCTTCGTCTGGGACAATTCGACAGAACTGCGCAACGAAGGCTCTTTGGTGGGCAATTTTGTGGTGGCTCCGCACGAATTGGAGGGGCATTTCCCGCTCTTGAAGACCGAATTTTACCAATCGATGTTTTATGTGATGGGTGCTAAGTGGGACATTCCACATTCGTCGATTACTGTGGATTCCAACGCCGTGTCCATCAAGGACTTCCTGCTACGTAGCGGACGGCAGTTGCTCGCCATCAACGGCAATATCAGCGATTTGCCCGAGGACAAGGTGGATGTGGAATTGCAGGATTTTGACCTCTCGTTGTTCAATTATTTTATAGGCAATAATTCCATTTCAGGACATTCGACGGGGCATGTGTCGCTTTCCAACCTGTATGGCGCGTTGCCTTTGGTGGAGGTTTACAACAAGATTGACACCCTGAAAGTTAATGATGTAAATCTCGGTCCATTCTCTGCTGAAATTGGTTTTCAGCCTGCCGATTCGATGTTGGTGCTCGACTTCTACACATTGTCGAAGTTACAGAAAAAGAATCTCCACGGCTCTGGCAATTTGGACCTTAAAAATCAGGAAATAGATTTTACATTTGATATTGGCAACCTGTCGTCCAGGGTGCTTCGCCCGCTGTTCCAAAATTATCTCAAAGTGCCTAATACTCAATTCCTCGATGGCGTCACGAAGATTACAGGAAAGCTCGACAGCCCCAAAATAAGCAGCAACCTCAAACTCAAGGGCGGCTACTTCCAAATCGATTACCTCGGCGTAAAATACACTATACAAAATTCGCTCAACATCACTCTCGACAATCAAAAAATCACCCTCGAAAAGGTAAAACTTTTGTCCGGCAAGACTGGCGTGGCGTACTTAGAAGGCGTCATCAACCACAACAACTTCGACAATTTTAAGATGAACGTGAACCTCCAGCTCAAGAATTTCACGCTCCTTGACGCCAAGGAGACCGACAGTTCCGCGTTCTGGGGCAAGGCGTTTGCATCGGGCAACGTAAGCATCACCGGCGACCCCACACGAATGATTAATATCGACGCCAAGGTGAAGACCGAAAAAAATACTCAGGTGTTCCTACCGCTGTACGGCGCGAGCGAGGTGAGCAACGATTTTAAATTCATCCACTTCAAGTCGCCGGAAGACACCGTGGAAATCCACCGTCAGCAGGCCGACCTCTCCGACATTCGCATGAATTTCAACCTCGAGGTAACGCCCGACGCCGAAGTACAGGCATTGCTCGATGCAAATTCCAGCAACAACCTGAAAGCCTCCGCCTCCGGCAATCTCAAACTCAACGTAACGAGCGGCGGCGATTTCAATATGTACGGCACATTGTCGGTGGAAAAAGGTATTTACATGTTTTCAATGGGCACGGTGCTGAGCAAGAAATTTGAGGTAGTCAAGGGCGGCACGCTCCGTTGGAACGGCGACCCTATGGACGCAATTGTGGATCTTCAAGCGATGTACCGTCTGCGCAAGGTCAGCTTGTACAATCTGATGGTTGACGACCGTTACCGCGACAAGAAAGTGCCTGTGCAGTGCCTCCTGAAAATGCGCGGCAACCTCATGACGCCCGACATATCCTTTGGCGTGAAGGTGGAGGACAATTCGGACGTTGCGCAAGGTCAATTGGACAATCTCGACGAGGGCAACATCAACAAACAGATGTTTTCATTGCTGTTGCTCAATCAGTTCCAGCCGTTGCCGGGTTTGAGGAGTAGTGAAAGTTCCATGTTCTCCGACATCAATCCTGGCGAAATTGTCAGCAACAAAATTAACCACTGGCTCTCCGACGTTACGGATAAGGTGAATGTGGGTGTTAATTATCAGATGGGCAACGAGACCCAGTCCGACGAACTCGATGTTGCAGTCTCCACCCAACTTTTTGACGACCGCGTTTCCGTGACCACAAACCTCGGCGTAGGTGGCGAGAGCAACGCCGCCGGCGCAAACCAGCGCACAAACAATGTAGTCGGCGAGGTTGAGGTTGATGTAAAACTCAACAAATCCGGCTCCATGACCCTCAATGTCTTCAACAAGGCAAACGACGACGAACTCAGCGAAGCCCATTATAAACAAGGCGTCGGCTTGACTTATCGCAAGGAGTTCGACACGTTTGGAGAGTTTTGGCGGAGTTTTGTCAAGATTTTCACGCCGAGGAGACGGAAAGAATAATTCGCAGATTTTGCGAATTATAACACGCATTTTTGCTGATAATTCAAAAATTTTTTGCAGTGTCGTGAAGATTGTTTACCTTTGGCGGAGAAACAATTAAAACGATTGGTATTATGGCAAAAAACATCTTCACACGATACGACAATATAAAGAAACTTGCAGGCGAGGGCAGCCCCTACGCCGTTGACTGCTATATGCAATATGTAGTTAAATTTTCAAAGGACGACAGGGAGCTGATTGCAAAATTCAGGAAAGACTACGAAGCCAAGCAAAACGACATTTCTGTAATTGAGGACTACACCGAGCAGCAGGTTCAGGTAATAACAACGTTCTTGAACTTTGCCTACGGACTGCCGGAGGACGAGGCTGACTACCAAAAATATGTCCAGCGCATCAAGGAGGCTGACAAAAAAGCCGAGAAGGAGCAGGGCAAGAAGCTCTTGGATTTCAGCACCGAAGAGCAATTCCTCCAAAACCGTTTCAAGCGTTCGCGCAACTATTTCAGCGACACTGCATCAACGTTCAAAAAAAGTTATCACCGCGTACAGCGTTGGGTGATGGGATTGAGCCTTGCGGTGTCGGTGGTATCGTTGCTGTTTATCTTCATTGGCAATCTTTCTTGGGCAGAAGGCAGTGTGCCCAAATGGTTTGGCAACTTGGACAATTTTATAGTTGCGGTGATTTCAGGCTTTGCCGCGTGGCTCTCTTCCAACGACAAACTGTGCCGAAATCTTGAATTTTGGGTCAAGTACCGCACCATCAGCGAAGCCCTCAAAAAAGAATACGACCTCTATCAAGGTCGCTGTGGCGTTTACGACATTCCCGACGACAATCCCGACCAATTCGGTCACACCAAAGCCGAAAAACTTTTCCGCATCAATTACGAGGAAATCATCCAGGCCGCCAACGACAGTTTTGTCAGCATCCTCCAAAGCAACATCACCGTCCCCCCCGCCAACGTCGCCGACCAATACGCCAATTCATTCGGCAAAGCTGGCAGCGGAAAGATAGATGATGTTTTGGGTGAGAAGAAGTAGGGGCGGGGCTGGGCAACGTGCCGGTGAAAACGGGTGTACGTTGTTGCCGTGGATTATTGCGAAACAGCCATTTCGCATTTTATGTTCAAATATCCTTCTTTAACGTCTTCGGACTCATTTTTGTATTCCACAAATTTTCGAGCCTGATTTCATCTTTGCCGACGGAGTATATTATCTTGAAATCTTTTTCAAAATTGACTGTGCGATAGACCTTTTTCTTGCCGACGAGCAATGGTTCTACGCGACCGCTTTCGGTGAATATTAGAATGCGGTCGAGAATTTTGTTGTATTCATCGCGTTTCTTTTGTGTAATGGTCATACCATAGTTCAATTGACAATATTCAAAAAAGTCTTCGATTCTTTCTTGAAACTTTTTAGATGTAGTTATGTTCATACTTTTTGAATATTTTGTCAATCCTTGCGTTACTTTCTTCGAGTGTATAGAACTTACCTTGTCTATATTCTTCCTCTATTTCATCCATCTCGCGGCTTGCCTCTTCCGGCGTCTGCGGCGTGGGAAAGTCAAGGTCGATGGTAACATCGTCATCTTCATCAACATAATTGTCGTATTGATTGTTGTCGATGATAAACAGCAATTTCGTCAAAGACCGTGAATCTAGCGTCTGTACACGGTCTATAATCTGCCTTCTGAGTTTAGGCGTTTCTAATTCTGCGGTGAGCATAGCGTTTTCGTTTTTATGGTTTTTGATACGGCAAACATACGATTTTTTGCGGATATTGCAAAAAAATATTTGCATTATTAGAATTTACGTGTTATCTTTGGGCATCGAAAACACATCAATAATACGATAAAAACTATGGCACAAGAACCATCATCAACCCCAAAAAACGAGAAGGACATAACTGCCTTTGACGTTGAAAGTTACATACAGCAGCGTTGGAACTCGCAGCGAAATTATTTCAGCAAGTCGTCGCAGAAGAAGCAGAAGTATTTCAACCGCTGTCAGATTTGGATTATCCTCCTGAGCGCGCTCTCGGTAACGATATTGACCGTCGATTTGGATTATTTCACTGGTCTTTCGTGGACCAACAAGGTGATTTGCGCTATCCTTTCGTTGGCGGTAATAGTTGTATCTGGCATCGACAAACTCAAACAGTATAATGCAGAGTGGATCAAAGACCGCAAGGCTACCGAAAAACTCAAAAGCGAGATTTGCAAGTACAAGTTTGGCGTTGAACCCTACACCGTGCCTGTAAAGGTAGAGGAGAAGAAAGAGGAAAGTGGAAAGAGTAAGGATGAAAGTGGTGAAAAGCCGAAAGCCGAAAGCGGTGATAAGAAACCAGAGGGCATTTCGGAGCGCACCAAGTTATTGTTGGAGCGGCTCAACACTCTCGCCGAACAATGCGAGGACGGAGGCATCCGCAGTTCTTACAAGGAAATCAAGGCAGAACTCGCCAATTACGTCGCCGGCACGAAGGAGTACGCCGACAAGGACGGCAAGATTTCGTCCAAGGACAAGGATTTTGTGGCGCGTCTCAACACAATTATGGATGAATACGTGAAGATTGTAGAGGAACAGAATATTTACAGCCGCATCAAAAACGAGATTTGCGACTTCTACACCGACAAGGGCGCATACAAGGTGGAGGAAAAGCCGAAGCCAAAGCCCGCACCCAAATACGCCATCACCGACAATGATCGTCTCTTTGTAACCCGCGTCGAGGAAATCATCGCCAAGGATGTCGAGGAGTTTGAACAGACCAAGGCAAAACTCGCTGACATCGACGCACAAATAGACAAACTCATCGAGAGCAGGGGCGGCGTCAAGAAATAATAATGAGGTCGTTATTTGGTTTCGATTACTTAATAGCCGTGTACATTGAACAACTTTGTTGCGAAAATGTGCACGGCTAAAAAATATTTGCAAAATTCTGCGCTGTTTCATATTTA
>DGIK01000055.1 GCA_002393195.1 Bacteroidales bacterium UBA3824
CATAGGAGCGGCGTTGGCATACGGAATGTCAATCATCACTCCGGCTACCGAAAGCGACAATATTTTTTACCTCATATTCTGCGGCGCGCTTGCAATCTGCGATATGCTTTTGCCCGGCATTTCGGGCAGTTATACGCTGATATTGCTCGGCAATTACAAGCTGATAGTCATTGATGCCGTTTCCAATTTTAATTTCAAGGTGTTGGTGCCGGTGGGAATAGGCGTTGTGATAGGCTTTGTGTCGTTTTCGCGTTTCCTATCGTGGCTTATGAAAAACTATGCCGACCCCACCACGGCGATGCTTACGGGCTTCGTATTTGGTTCGCTCGGATTCATCTGGCCCTGGAAAACGCCGCACTACGCCAAGACAATCTCCGAAGAAGGATTTGAGCTTGAGGTGCTCAATTCGCACGGAGAGCCGGTAGTAGAATTTTGGGAAAAAAATCTGCCCAACCTCGATTCGGGCACTTTCATTGCGATTGCCTTGATGCTGGTCGGCATACTTACCTTGGTTGGCATTGAGAAATTGGCCAATAGCAAGGGCGTAAAAAAAAGCGAGCCTGAGCCCGCCAAAGATGTTGTAATTGATTAAAAAATCAGAATACAGACTACAAAAATGTTGCAGGAATCAATAAAAATGAAGGCCAAGACCTACGAAGGCTTGGAAGACGTATTAGGGCGCGAACTCATGCGCATGGGAGCTGAGGACGTCGACACCGACGTATGCACGGTAACATTCACCGGCGACAAATATCTGCTGTATCAGGCCAACTACGAGCTGCGTACGGCACTAAAAATCTACAAGGAGCTGTCGAGGTTTGAATTCGCTTCGAGCGACGAGTTTTATGCACAATTCAAGGAATATCGCTGGAGCAAAATCCTCAACATATACAAGAGCTTCAGGATTGAAGTGTCTGGCAAATCGGAACTCCTGCCCGACACCGTAAAAAGCGACGTCACAAAGATTATCTGCGATTATTTCAACGAAAAATCGCACAAGATGCCGCCTCACGACACATCTAACCCGGCAGTTGTGATTGTGCTTGAGATAGACGGTCAAAACTGCACTTTCATGCTCGACGCGTCGGGACCATCGCTCGCTCACCGTGGATACAAGGTGTCGGGAGGTTCCAACGGATACGACGAAGTATATTCGGCGGGTCTCATTCAGCTTGCGGGCTGGAAGGGCAATACCAACTTCATCGACCCGATGTGCGGTGCTGGCACGCTCCTGATAGAGGCCACAATGCTTGCGTACAACATTCCCGCGCAGATATGCAGGGAATCGTTTGGATTCTTCACGTGGAGGGATTTTGACGAGTCTCTATGGCACGAGGTCAAAAATTCAGCAAGGCTCGCCGTTAAGCACAATGGCGAATTTGCATACAAGCTCCTCGGCTACGAGACCGACGATTCGATGCTCAAAGCCGCAACACAAAACATCAAGAAGGCGGTGCTCGACAAGTATATCGACGTGGAACTGATGGATCCGACACAGGTGGAGGCTCCGGAAAACGAGACCACTGTAATGATTTTAGCACCCAAAATCGATGTATTCAACGTAGAGAAGACCAAAAATACCGTGGATTTCCTTAGCAAGCTCGCTAAGCGCACATTCAAGAACGCCAAAGTGTGGATACACACCAACTATGACGACATGCCAAAGGCTATTGGCATACAGCCAAGGAAGGAAGCGGAGATTAAATATGGCAACGAAAACAATAAATTGTCGTCATATTAAATTTTTTCGCAAAAAAAATTGCGCCGTATCAAGATATTTGTTATATTTGCAAATCAAAATACAAAACCGTAATTGAAAATGAAAGCGAGCATACACGGACTATTCGAGAAACTGAAGGCGAGCAAGCCGATTGCATCGCACGAGGGGGATATTACCTCTGAGATAATAGAAGAGTTCTTGACGAAGGTCGAAAATTCGCTTTCTGACGCAGGCGAAGCAACCAAAAAGATAAGGAAGGTTTACAACATCCTTGTCGAAGCTCTGCAAAACCTTTTCCACCACCAGGCTGTGCCGCCGGTGTCGTTCATTAAGGAAATGGGGCTCGCCAACGGTGCTTATTCTTTCTGCACTATCATCAAGGGAGACAACGGTACATACAAGGTAACTACGGGTAATTTCGTAACCGAAGCCACCGCAAAATCCCTCAAGGAGCGCATCGAACAGCTCAACTCTCTCTCGCAGGAAGAACTCAAAAGCCTTTATAAAATCGTGCTCGACAACGACGAATTTTCTGAAAAAGGCGGCGGCGGTCTCGGTTTTATTGAGATGGCAAGAAAATCTGGAAACAAATTCGGATACGAATTCGCACCATACGACGAAAAATACAAATTTTTTGTCCTTGAAATATTTGTAAGCTAACTAACTAATATAATAAAAATGGATTCGATAAACATAGAAGGAACGCCCAAAACCCCAACAATATCTTTTGACGCCAATACAGGTGTCATCGAGATAAAAGGACGATCCATACCCGAAAACTCAATTGAGTTTTACAAGCCGCTCGTGGACTGGCTCGACAAGTTTGCGGACGTGGCTCAGGGTACTGTGAATGTTAACATTCAGCTGGAATACTTCAATACCAGCTCCTCTAAGTGTATTCTCGACGTGTTCAAGAAGCTCGAAAACCTGCAAAACAAAAACAGGGCAGAAGTAGTAATCAACTGGTACTACGAAGAAGACGACGAAGATATGCTCGAAGCCGGTGAAGACTATCAGTCGATATTGAAGATTCCATTCAATATGGTAGAAATGGCTGAATAGTAATGACCAATATCACGGTAATAGGACTTGGATACGTGGGGCTGCCGCTCGCGGTGCTCTTCGCATCTAAATACAAGGTAATAGGATACGACACCAACCCAAAAAGGGTGGGGGAACTCCTGCAAATGACAGACAGCACAGGCGAGACCGACAGCAATTCGCTTGCCAATGCCTTTGCAAATGGTTTGATTGTAACAGATTCCTGCGACCAAATCAAAGATACCGATGTATTCATTGTTACCGTGCCTACGCCCGTAGATGCCAACAACCGTCCCGACCTCGCGCCGCTCATTGCCGCAAGCCAGACAGTAGGGAATGTAATCAAAAATAGCAACGTAGTAGTATTCGAATCCACTGTATATCCAGGAGTTACAGAAGAAGTTTGCGTTCCCGAAATCGAAAGGGTGTCTGGGTTGAAGTATAATGTTGATTTTTTTGCTGGATATTCGCCCGAGCGAATCAATCCCGGTGACACTATCCACACCGTAGAAAACATTGTAAAGGTTACATCTGGCTCCACCCCCGAGGTTGCTCGACGGGTGGATGCTTTGTATAAATCCGTCCTTAAAAACGGCACTTTCCCCGTGTCGTCTATCCGCGTTGCAGAAGCGTCAAAGATAATAGAAAACTCCCAGCGCGATGTCAATATCGCCTTTATGAACGAATTGGCGAAGATTTTCAATGCGATGGGCATAGACACCAACGAAGTAATCGACGCCGCCTCTACAAAGTGGAATTTCATCAAAATGCGCCCCGGTCTCGTTGGCGGGCATTGCATCGGTGTTGACCCCTATTACTTAATCCAAAAAGCCCAAGTTTACGGCATTATGCCGCGTGTGATGATGGCGGCGCGACGGCTCAACGACGGTATGGGCGAATATGTCGCCAATCAGGTAATCCGCCTGATGAATCTGCGCGGAATCCTCGTTAAAGATGCAAAAATCTTGCTTTTGGGCTTTACTTTCAAGGAAAATTGCCGAGACATCCGCAACACCAAAGTAGCCGATATTTACAGCACATTGCACCAATATACGCAAAATATCATAGTTGCCGACCCTTGGGCAGACGTTAAACAAGTACAGGAAAAATACGGGATTAAAATTGTTGGCGATGTATCACAATGTAGCGGTGGATATGATGCCGTGGTACTCTGCGTGGCGCATAGCGCGTTCAAGGATTTGGATGTAAGGTCAATGCTAAACGAACACGGCGGCATTGTCTATGACGTGAAAGGTTTTCTGCCCAAAGATGTTGCGGACGGTCGATTGTAATGCATAATCGCCACGAAGCGTCGATTTCATAAAACAAAAATTACCGTGAATTTAATCGTCAATTATCGTCAATTTTTTTCGATTTTAGAGAAAAATTTTCGGTAATTAAATTGAAATTCACGGTAATTTTCGTTTCTAAAAATAATTTCCGTAAGGAAATTATCGTTTGTCGTAACATTCCCAAATCTTTGCCACCTTTTCGTCGTCCATTTTCTTGGTGAAAAGGCTTGCGACAAATACCACTACAAAGCCGCCTACCATTGCGATTGCGCCGCAGTTGATGGGGGAGAAGGG
>DGIK01000005.1:0-7335 GCA_002393195.1 Bacteroidales bacterium UBA3824
TGCATTATGAATTATGCATTGAATTTAGCATTATTTTTGTAGAATTTTTTTTCAAAAAAAGTTTCTTTATAGCAACAATTAGTTATATATTTGTCGTTTGATAATGGTAGGGGGCGTATGACCGCCGCCATTATAAACAAACATTGAAATACAATAAGATATGAAAGGAATACAGCAAGCATGTTGGGCATTGACGTTGGCTGCCGTGCTGGTATCTGGGTGCGGTGGCGCGCCGCAGACTGGTACACAGACCAAGCAGGAGCTTCGCGACAGCGCGAAGGTGAAGGCATCAGCATACGAAGGTGCGATGGTTTACTATTCGCTGCCTTCGCCGCTCGAAGTGGCGTACATTGTGGAAAATTCTGGCATCAACTACGAGCCGGGCGTGCTCCACAAGACAGAGCTTGGTGTGAGATACTCTACCACAAGATCGCAGGCTGTCAACTTAGGCATCTACGGCTCCGACCTCAGCTACTCCATACTCTTCAATCAGCAGCAGGTTGCGCTCAAATACCTCGATTGCATCAAGGATTTGAGTGCGGGTCTCGATGTGTTTGATACCACATCTATCAAGAAGCTCCGCGCAATGGAGGAAAATATTCACGACAAAGAAAAGTTAAAAAAGATAGTAGCTCAGACTTTTTTCCATTCTGATGCGTTACTTAAAGAAAACAGCCGTCGTCCCACTGCCATAATGATAGTGGCGGGCATGTGGATAGAAAGCCTGTATATAGCCACGCAGCTGTCGGGCGGCAATCCCGATTCCAATCCGTCGCTTGCACGGTGCATCGTGGAGCAGGGTTTGGTGTTCGACGACCTGTTGGGAATGTTGTCGTCGGTGCCGGGCAATGATGACGTAGCCTACATCAAGAGCAAGATAGAGATTATCGGCAAGGATTATGACAAAATCAAAAGCACGCTCGGCGGTACATTCGTATTTACAGGCGAGCATTTGACGATAGACGAGGCGGCGTTCAAGCGCATCTGCGACGATGTCAAGGCGGTAAGGACGGAATTGACGGAGCTGTTTTAGCAATTTTTTCGGATCTAAGTGTGTAACAACATAGCAACAGTTAAGATATGAAGAAAGTAATATTATTCTCTCTTATGATGTGGCTTGCGGGGCTTGGCGTTGCCAAGGCGCAATGCCGTGAGTACATCGAGGCGATAGCCGAATCGGAGCTCGAGCCATACGTGCTTGATGGCAATTTTGAGAGCCCCATTTTGTCGGAAGGCGAATCTGTGGAGTATTATAGGACGTTTATGTCGGGTCTCAATTACAAGATTGATGTCTGCGGCATGGAGATGTTCTTCAAGGAGATAACGATTTCGGAAGTGGAGAAGAAGGACAACGGCAAGCGCATTGTCAAAAATGTGCTGTTCAAAAACTTCGGCAAGAACACCGAAGACCAGATAATCACCACCTCCAACGGCGAATCGTTGCCGCTCAATGGATTGACCTTCTATGAGTTTACCCCCGACCATACCATGGAGCTGCTCATAAAGGTGAAGATAGTGCCCTTTGAAGGCGGCGGCGGTGCCAAACTCGAAGGATGCCTCGGCATACTCGTTGGATTCTCCAATTAGTGAGCTTGCTGGTCTGTAATGGACTTAAAAATTAATATCAACAATCAAAGATAAAAGTAAAGACAATTTATTAACCCAAAAATGAAATTCAAAGGAAAATTCGATGCTGATTGCATCGATGTAGCCAGCTCTCGTGGCAATGCCATGAGCTGTGCAGGCAAAAGGAAGAGCCATGTGGAAGAAGACGACATGGTGTTGGACGATGATTATGTGGATGGCGACGGCGACGGCGACGACGACCTCGACACCGATTCCCTGCTCGACCAGTTTGACGACGACATCGAGGGGGTGGATCTTTCTGACCTCGACCTCGAAGATTTTGCCGGCGAGTTTGGCGACGACGATGACGAAGAAGACGACTTCGACGACGATTTTGACGACGACGATTCGCCTCGTTCTGGCAAGCGTCGCCACAAGGACGATGACGACGATGACATCTACGATGAAGACGAAATCGACGACAGCGCGTTCTACAACGACGAGTTTAAGGATTTTGACAATTATACCACCATCTCAGATTTCGACGACGACCTCGATACGTACATCCAGAATGAGGATGGCGGTTTTTACGACGATTATGACAGCAGGTATTAAAACCTGCCGTCGTCTTATCGCGCACACCTACTCAAAATGTTTCCAATATGACTGCGGATCGGCTATGAGACTCATTGCGGCTTTGTAGTCGCTGTCGTAGTCATTGAGGATTTGCCTGTATTCATTGTTACCGTATAATACAAGGGCTATGCACGCCTTGATTTCTACCTTGAGGCGGTAGTCCTTGTTGGTGGGTGTGTTGAATTCCTCCATTACGTTTTGCAGCTTGTATGCATTGTCTTTTAGGTATCTGCGAAACGCTTCCACCATTAAGTCAGATATTTTGAAATTGTTGTAAAACCTATTGAAACTCCCGTATTTTGTCGAGAGCCTTGCTCGGTGTGTATTTACGTATTCGTATGCAAAATTTTCCACATTGAATGCGTAGAGGCTGTCATGCACTTGTTTTGGTATGTTGGTGGAATCTTCCGGCACGAATATGTCGGGGATTACGCCCATCTCGCCGTAAACGGTGCGGTGTTTCATCACGGTCTTGTACATAGGCTTGCCGGCTGTAGATATGCTGTCGCGGACGAGGTGTTCCTTGCGGTATTTGCGTGTGGATGTCTCGTTGTAATAGCTGTCGAAATTGCCCCGTATGTATGGCTTTTGGATGCAGCGTCCCGACGGCGAATATATCCTGCCGTTGGTGATGCTCAGTTTGGAGCCGTCTTTAAGCCATATTATCTGCTGTGTGAGAGCCTTGCCGTAGCTTCGGCGTCCTATGACCACGCCACGGTCGTTGTCCTGCACGGAGCTTGCCACTACTTCGCTTGCCGATGCGCTGTTTTCATTGACGAGGATGTAGATGCGGCTGTTTTTGAGCAGTCCGGTCTTGTCGGCAAATTCTGCCTTGGATTCGTCGTCGGCGGCGTATGTGGTGAATATGGTGCAGTTTTCCGGGATGATGTGGTTGCAGATTTGTACGCAGGGGTTGAGCGTGCCGCCCGGATTGTCGCGCAGGTCCATGATTACGTTGCGGAGCCTCTTGCGACCGCAGGAGGAGAGAGCCTTGTCAAATTCGTCGCCGGTGAATTTGGTGAATGTGCTTATCCTGATGTAGGTGGTGCTGTCGTTTGGTGAGTATAGAGCATCGATGGTGGAACGAGGCGTCTTGCTCGTGGGAATGATGTACCTTTTGGTGCCCTTGCCGCGTATCACGCTGATTGTTAGCGTGTCTTTGCGCGAATTGATGATTCCGAGAATTTCCTCGTTGGTGAGTATGCGGTGTGTTACTGGCTGGTTGTTGATGCTATCTACCTGCATGCCCACCCGCAATCCCGCCTTGCGAGCGGGACTTTTGGGCGATACGGATATTATGGTGAGAGTGTCGTCAAAGTAGCGGCAAGCTGCTCCTATGCCTATTTTTTCGTAGCTTTGCTGCCGCTGCTCCTCTTCCGCTTCTGCGGACGTCTTGTAGGTGGTGTGCGGGTCCAGCTGTCTGAAGAGCATTTTGATGGCGTTGTCGATGAGACGCTCCTGATTGATGGTGTCGGGGTATGTCTCTGTGACAATTCTCATTACTTCATCAAATTTGTCGAGGCCCGTGGACAGGTCGCTTTGAGCCCTTGTGCCAGAGATTGCTAACAGCATTGCAGCTGTTATGAGTATTAGCTTTGTTTTCATTTACTGAATTTTTTCGCCTCCTTTGCTATTTCGGCAAGGGCGATGCCCGCCTTTTGTGGGATGTAGATGTCGGTGGTGCTGTGCGTGTAGGTGGATTCCGACGGGTTGATTTCGATGATGGTGGCGCCTCTCTCCTCTGCGATGATTGGCACGTGGCATGCAGGCATCACTTCTCCCGTGGTGCCTATTACGAGCATCAGGTCGGTCTTCTGCGCGAGGTCCAGCGATTCATTGAAGGCGTCGTTTGGTATTCCTTCCCCAAAGAAGATGAAGTCGGGTTTCAATACCGCGCCGCAGCTGCATCTCGGCGGTATTTTGTCGAGGTTTACGGTCTCGGTGGGGTAGGTCTTGTGGCATTTTTCACAAATCATCCTGCCGATGGTGCCGTGGTATTCAATTACCTTGGAGCTGCCCGCCTTTTGGTGGAGGTTGTCGATGTTCATTGTGATGATTGCTTTCATCATGCCCATCTTTTCGAGTTCGGCGAGGGCGTAGTGAGCCGGATTTGGGGCAGCCTCTCCCCAGTGGTCGTAGAAAATTTCCTTGATGATTGCCCACGATTTTTCGGGTTGGCGGTGGAATGTGCTGAGAGTCAAGAATTCCGGGTCGTACTTGTTCCAAAGTCCGCCCTGACCCCTGAAAGGTGGAATGCCGCTTTCAACGCTGATTCCTGCGCCCGTGAAAGCTATCGGGTATTTCGCCTTGCTGATAAGTTCAGCTATCTGCGTGTAGTCCAAAGTGGTTTTCATTTGTTTTGTTGTTTTGTATAGTTTATATTCTTTTTTCAATTACTTCAATTACTTCAATTACTTCAATTACTTCAATTACTTCAATCACTTCAATCACTTCAATTACTTCAATTACTTCAATCACTTCAATTACTTATTCATCAATCCCAGTATCGCCGTGTAGAGCTTGCTCCGGGTGAATGGTTTTTCGATGAAGTAGTCGCAGCCGGCTTTTGTAGCCTGCGACATATACTTGTCGTGCGAGAATGATGTAACGGCTATGATTGGCGTTGCGAGGTCGAATTTTCGGATTTCGGATGTCGCCGTGAGTCCGTCCATCTTTGGCATTCGTATGTCCATCAGCACGATGTCGTACCAGTCGTTTTTGAGAGCTTTTACGGCTTCGTCGCCGTCTGCTACGTGCGTGATGTTGTGTGTTTTGAGTATAGATTTTAGCAGGATGAAGTTAGTCATGTTGTCTTCGGCGACAAGTATTTTGAGCGGTTTTTCGAGCTGCTTGTCCACGATGAGGGTGTCGGCGTCGAGGAGTTCGGCGGTGCGGTCGTATGCTGCAAGGTGGTCGGTCTTGGCGTTTGTTTGGCATGGTATCTCCACTAAGAAACGGCTTCCCGCCTCAGGGCGCGATACTATCTGAATATTGCCGCCCGACTTGTCCAAGAGCGTCTTTACGAATGCAAGGCCTATGCCCGTGCCTTCCGATAGGCTGCCGAGTTTTTCAAACTTGTTGAATAGCTTGGGGATGTTGGTTTCCTGTATGCCTATTCCTGTGTCGGTTACGTATATCTTGATGCTGCTTGGCGTCGCGAAATATCCAGCCGTTATCACTCCGCATCGTGTGAACTTGATGGCGTTGTCGAGGAGTATTGTGATTATCTGTTCTATTTTTTCGGGGTCGTACAGGATTGTGCAGTCGTATGGGGCTACGCAATCGAATCGGATGTCGCCGGTGATTTCGGTTTTATAACGTTCTTTGATTTTGTTGAGCAGAGCCTGCATGTCTATTTCCGAAATGTTGAATTCTATGATGCCCGAATCCACTTTGGCAAAGTCAACTATCATGGTGAGCAGTTTGAGCAGTTTGCTTGTATTGTCGGTGATGTAGCGGAGGTACTCTTTTATATTGTCTATCGTGTTGGATTTTTGTATTAGGGACGAGAATCCGTCTATTGCATTGAGCGGGGTGCGTATTTCGTGGCTGATATTGGCGAGAAACGCGCTCTTGAGTTTGTCGGAAACTTCCGCCTGTTCTTTGGCGGCCTTGAGTTCCAGAGCCTTTTGCTTGAGAGCCTTGTTTTTGGCTTTTACCGCCGATGTAAGCGACAATGCGTACACCAATATTGCGAGCATTACGGCAGATAAAATCGCCACGATAGTGAGATAGTGGCGGTAGCGTATCACCTCCTCGCTGTCAGAATCCACCACTTTGTATGAGGACGGCAGTTTGTTGGGGTTGAGCTTCATTTTGCGGAAGTTTCCCATGTTGACATTCAGCGCGTTGGGTGTCTCCATTATGAGAGGTACATTGACGTTGTGGTCGATGTTGTAGAATATCCTTGATAGAAAATTTTTGAGCGGCGTATTGTATTCGGGCAGTATTCCCGCGATTGCGATGTCGCGTATGCCGATGCCGGTGAGCGTGAATATTGGCAGGTCCTGGCGTGACGACACGAGTTCCGAGAGCACTTTTGCTGTGAAAAAAGTGCCTTTGGAATCCACCCTCCAGGTGCCGAGCAGAAGTGCGGTGTTTGGCGGCAGCTGCAAAATTGTCTTTTGTATGTCCTTGACGGGCATTTTGCGTCCGTCGATGAGTATGGGGTTGAGGTCGCAAAATTCCTCGTGCATCACCTTGCGGAAGTTGGCGTGTATCGAGATGCCGCCGTATGTATTGTCGGTGAGTAGCGCGATGTTTTGTATATCGGGGTACATTTGTTTGATGAGCCTTACATTGGCGGCAATGTCAAAATTGTAGAAAAACGCACCGCCATATCCTATCGCCTCAATCTTTTGCTTGTTGCTGATGCTCAGCGGCTCCCAGTCTGCGGGGCTTTGGAGAGTGTCGGGGATTTCAAGTCCCATTACGCTTATGCTCATTCCAAAAAATGGGATTTTGGGACGCAGTTCGCCAAGTCCCATATATGTAGCCCACGCCTCCTGACCTATGACGATGACGGCTTTGAGGTATTTGGAGTTTTGGCGGCGGAGGATTGTGAGGAGGTCTTTGTGCCATTTGTTGCAGTCGTCGAGGGTGATGATGCCGAGGCTCTCTATCTTTACTTCGAGGGGCGAGATGGCATCGTCGTTGGCGGATTCAAACTGCTCCATAAACTCCGACACCTGCCTTGAATCGTGGGCGTATGAAGTGATGAGCAGGATGTAGTCTTTTTCGTCTATGGAGTTCTGTTGCTGAGAGTTTTGCGCGTATGACGTCCCGCCGCCCGCCGTCAATATCAGGGCGGACAGTATTGTCAGGATTGCCAGCAATATGTGTTGTTGCGGTTTCATATACTACGCATATTTGGTCAAGGTGCAAATTTAATAAATATTTTTCGTAGCGAATACACTTATTTAGATTTTTTTGCAAATAATTGCGCATATTTTCTGCATTAATTGTTGATTTTTTCCAAAAAAATTATCAATTTTGCAGACTTAAATTGGACAATAATAATCGATAACAATAAAAATGGGTTTATTCAAGAAAAAAGGTAATTGGTTTGTGCCTAAGGGTCAGCCACTTACTGAGATGGACAAGAAGATACTTTATTGGCAGGACAAGGGCAAA
>DGIK01000005.1:7397-7919 GCA_002393195.1 Bacteroidales bacterium UBA3824
AACTCGTGCCGAGGCGCGGTCTCATACTCACGCCCGGGCAGATAGATGGCATCCGCAAGAGTGGCGTCATCAATACCGCGCTCCTCGACCTCGTTGCCGAAAACATCCACGCCGGCATGACCACCAACGAAATCGACAAACTCGTCCACGAATACACAATTTCGCACGGAGCAACGCCCGCAACGCTTGGTTTTGAGGGCTTCCCGAAGAGTTGTTGCGTCTCCATCAACGAGGAAGTCTGCCACGGAATACCGAGCGACGACGTTGTTTTGGAGGAGGGCGACATCGTGAATGTGGACGTTACTACCATCCTCAACGGCTATTACGCCGACGCGTCGCGCATGTACATCATCGGCAAGACCACGCCCGCAAAGGAACGTCTTGTGCGTGTCGCCAAGGAGTGCCTCGAGGTGGGCATAGCCGCCTGCAAGCCTTATTGTTTTGTTGGCGACATCGGCAACGCAATCCAGGAGCACGCCCACAAAAACGGTTATACTGTGGTGCGCGACCTCTGCGGACACG
>DGIK01000186.1 GCA_002393195.1 Bacteroidales bacterium UBA3824
TGTACGTCAACAATTCGGCGAAAGTGTCCGTAACCACCGACCTCAATCCGCATGAACGCCGTCAGGTATCGCTCAAATACGTCAATACCGACCGCAAGGCTGTGCGCGGGCGTATAAGCATCAGCGATTTTCCGATAGATTACGACAACGACATCTTCTTTTCCTATCATATTGATTCTGTGCGCAATGTGCTGATACTTGGCGAACCCGCCGCCAACAAATATCTCCGCGCTTTGCTTGGTCGCGACGGCAATTTTCAGATAGACGAAATGTCAACGGCTGCCAAGGATATTGATTTGCAGCGTTATAAGTCCGTTATAATCAACCAAATGCAAAATATCCCGTCAGACTTGTGCAGCAAGATACAGACGTTTGTGGCGGGCGGCGGCAGTTTTGTGTTTGTGCCGTCGTTTGATGGCGACATTGCGGGCTACAATCATCTATTGTCGCTCCTCGAATGTAATTCAATAATCTCACGCGACACCATCCGTTGCAAGGTTCAGACTGTAAACACGCAGTCGGCATTGCTACGCGGTGCGGTGAAGTCGTTGCCCGAAAATCCAGATTTGCCGTATTTGACGCGGTATTTTAGTTCGATGTCCAATTCGTATCAGGGCGAGGAAGTGGTTTTGGAATCCGATTCTTACAAGAAGGTAATGACCGCCAACGAGTACCGTGCTGGCAATGTCTATGTATTTTACACGCCGTTGGACAGCAAGTCGGGCAATCTTTACAGTCATCGTTTGATTGTGCCGTTGATTTACAACGCCGTGGCGACCTCGCGCAATATGGGTCAGCCGTATTACTCGGTCATCGGCAGAGACAATGGTTTTGCGGTTAAGATAGATGGCAATGTTGACGTGTCGAAGGTAATTTTGCGCTCCGAAGACGGCAACGAGTTCATCCCAAAAGTTTCAGGTCCCGACGCCTTTATGAATTACAAGTTTTTCTCCGAAAATTGTGTGCGCACTTCCGGATTTTGCGACCTCATTATCAGCGGCAAACAGGAAGGCATTTTGGCGTATAATTACGACAGGCGCGAGTCAGACCTCGATTTTTGGACGGCAGACGAAGTTTCAGAGCGTTTTGAAGGCATTGGATTGGGCGGCGTCCGCGTGATGGATTCCAATAGTCAAGCCTTTGCAAATGAAGCTGTTGCGAGCGCGACAACAAAGCCACTGTGGAAAATTTTTGTAGTAATTGCACTTATTTTGGCAGTTGGCGAAATTTTTGTATCAAGATTTTTTTGAAAATTAAAAAAATATTGTTAATTTTGACGCGATAAACAAACAATTATTAATAACAAAAAAACTTCAATAATTATGGCAGAAGAAGTAGTACCTCAGGGCACAGGCAAAGAGCCTCAGCAAAAGCTCATCATGATTCTGGTTTGCTGGTTTGTCGGTTCGCTCGGCATCCACCGTTACATGATGGGTTATGACAACTGGTGGAAGATGCTCGTAACTCTCGGCGGTTGTGGTGTCTGGTGGGTTATGGACTTGATCAAGTTGTTCACCGACCAGCTCCCGATGGCTGACGGCACACCCCTCAAGAAGGACTAATACGGTTACGAGACCGTTGAAGTCAGCTCAGATTGGTAACCGAATACCATTTTCAAAGACAAAGGCCCCGGTTTTTTCATAAAATCCGAGGCTCTTTTTTTGTATAATTATGTGGAAAAAAATCAAAGAGTTCATACGTGCGCTCATTTCTGTTACGGAAAGCACCTCGCCAATAAAGTATCGGTACGGGGCGCGGATTTTTGTGATTGTGGTGCTTATGGCGTACTTCGCGCTTAGCAATCCACCAAACAACAATCCCGCCGGGCACAGCACAGTATGCATATTTCATAATTTGACAGGCTACCCCTGCCCTGCCTGCGGCACGGTAAGGGGACTAAAATATTTTTTCCATTTTGATTTTTATAACTCGCTGATGATGAACCCATTGGCGGTGATTGTTGCGCTGTATATGATTGTAGGTTTGGTATGGATGACGATAGACCTAATGCGCAATAGCGACAGCTTCGACCGCCTGACAACGTTCAAGCCGCATTGGAGTTTCATCATCGTCATCATCATCCTCACCGCCGCGAATTGGTGGTGGAATATTGAAAAAGGGCTGTAAAAGATTATTGTTTTTGGATTTTAATGGACTGACCGCCGAGGCGAATTATATAAACTCCTGGACGCAAGGCGGCAAGCGACAATTCTATATTTTCGCCTTTGGGTATATTGTTGATTTTCCGAACCATCACTTTGCGACCTGTCAAGTCGGCAACAATTATTTCTGAGTGGTCGATGTCGCGAGAGGCTGTTATGAATACATTGCCAGTAGTCGGGTTTGGGTAGGCAACGAGCGGAGTCTGTGGGCGCAGTTGTTCGCTTGTGGCGGTGGGTGTGTCGTCAAGGTCTATTACAACGCTGTTGCCGATGTTGGATGTGGCGTCGTCGTATCTATTAAGTACATAATAACTATAAGTGTTGCCACGCTCGATGTTGTGCATATATGACCGTGTGGCGGTGTCGGATATTGATTGCAGGAGTTCGTTGTTGCAATATACTTCGTAGCCGGAGATGGCATGTCCGTTTTGGGGGTTGCCGCTGTCTATGGAGATGTCGTCGATGAATACCGCCGTCGAACCGCCTTCCTCTGTGATGTGGCTTATGTTGATGTATATCGACTTGCCGGCATAGTTGTCAAGAGGGATTTCGTATTTTGTCCAGTCGCTGTCTATCGGTAGCGATGCTATTTCAATGTAACGCGTTGCCTTGGTGTTTTGGCTGATTTTTAAGGTTGATGCGCCGCCTTCCGACTTTGCCCAAAATCGCAGGGTGTCGCCGGTCTTGATTGCAAGTTTTGGCAGTGTAAGGTAGTCGTTGGTGTAGTCATTATTAGTAAAAAAAGTGCTCCCTGTCGTGGTGATGCTTGTGATGCAAGCATTGCCGCTGTGTGCGTCGGTATCCGTGGTGATTTGCCATGCGTTGAGGTCGCCGTCCATATCTACGTTGGCGATGAATGTATTCTCTATATCGTCTTCGGTGCGTATGTTTTCAAAGTCTTCGTTGAATTTGGATGTCGATAATTGCATTGTGTTCCAGGTAATTACGGCGATGGTGCTGTCGCTGTTGGGGGTTGCGCTCACGATGGCGGGCAGGTATTTTTCGCCGATGTTGAGCGGGTTGTACGGCAAAATCTCCGTTACGTGCGTATTGATGGCGAGCGACGATTGGAGTTGGTTGGCGGGGTTGGATGATGGCCGCCACGCTTTTGAAATCATCTGGAAGTAGTCGTCCACGGGGGCGTTGCAGTCGGCATATCCGCCGCTTAGGATTCCAATTACCTGTTTTTTGCCGTTGAGCAGGGCGGCACCCGACGAGCCGCCTTCGGTGGTGCCGGCATCCCATTGTGCGATGTGCCAATGTACGAAGCTCCTGTAATGCACCTCCTTGTCCTCCTCTGGATAACTGTCTTGATATGGCTTTTGGTAGGCAATAGAGATTTTTTTGACGTCGCCCTGTGGATGGTGTACCGTTGCCACGCTCGATATGGCGTCGGTCTCAGAAATGGAGAGTCCGGCGTAGTATGGCATGTAATCGTCGGGGATTTGCTTTTTGAGTTTCAGGAGCGTGAAGTCCATGGTAGGGTATTGGGAGGACGACGTTTTGCCCCGCTGGTCGGTGTATGGCTCTTGAATGGCGGTGGCGGCTATCGTGGCTCCTGTCATTGACGAATATCTGGAAGTAG
>DGIK01000037.1 GCA_002393195.1 Bacteroidales bacterium UBA3824
TTACTTCAATTACTTCAATTATTGATATGAGCCTTTATCAATTGTCAAAACGGATAGACAAGCGTTACGCAGAAATGACGCCCAATCAGAAAGCATTGTCGTTCATCGGCATCATCATTCTGATTGCGCTGCTTCTATTTTTGACGGGATGGATTATATTTTGCAATCAGCGACAATCCGACGACGTGGAGCATTACATCAAGAAACTTGAGGAGTCAAAACAAAACTACTACCTCGCAACCATCGCCAACAGCAACCTTGAAAAAAAGTTGCAGGAAATGAGCCTGCGTCTTGCCGAGACCATCAACAACACCGTAGAACTTGAACGAATGTTGCACGAATTTGAAGCCGAAAATCTAAGCCTCGAAGAAATCCGCGATGCGTTAGAAAAAGGTCTCCGCCGCACCAAAACACAATTGGACAATATGCAAGGCTCTGTAAATGCGTTGATTAACCAACGCGAAAAAACTCTCATCTACAACGAGCAAAAATTACTCCTCGAAAAATCCGACACCCACGGCAAAAAATGAAAAAACGAGACACCTTACGGTGTCTTTTTAAACAAAAATTTAAACGAATTTCTACGAATTAAAACGAATTTTTCTACCGTATAAATAAAAATTCGTTTTAATTTTTTTTAATTCGTTTAAATTTTCGTTTCCCAAAACGTCGCCGTAGGCGACGAAAATTAACGTTGTTTGCCAGCCTTCAAAGTATTTTTGAGGAGCGAACAGATTGTCATTGGACCTACGCCGCCGGGTACGGGAGTTATGTAGGACGCAAGGGGCGCAACATTCTCAAAATCAACGTCTCCGCAGAGTTTCCAGCCTGATTTGGTCTTGTCGCTCTTAACGCGGGTGGTGCCAACGTCGATGATGGCGCAGCCGGGTTTCACCATGTCGGCGGTTACTAAGCCGGGCTTGCCGATAGCCGCAACAAGGATGTCGGCGGTTTTGGTGATTTCCTTGAGATTTTCGGTGCGCGAGTGGCATACGGTAACAGTGGCGTCCACGCCCTTCTGACTCATCAGAATGCTCAGCGGACGACCAACAATGTTGCTGCGGCCTATGATGACGCAATGTTTGCCAGCTGTGGGGATGTTGTAACGCTTCAGCAAATCCACAATGCCCGACGGTGTAGCCGATACGAAAGTATCGAGACCGGCTACCAACCTTCCAAGATTGACGGGATGGAAACCGTCAACATCCTTCTTCGGGTCGATGGCTTCGATAACCTTCTGTTCGTCAATATGTTTGGGCAACGGCAACTGAACGATAAAGCCGTCCACATCGCTGTCGTCGTTGAGTTTTGCAACGGTTTTCAGGAGTTCGTCCTCGGTGATGTCGTCCTCAAAACGAATCAAAGACGATTTGAAACCGACCTCCTCACAGGATTTAATCTTGTGCGCCACGTAAGTCTCGCTGCCGCCGTCGTGTCCTACGAGCACGGCTGCAAGGTGCGGGGCGCGTCCGCCGTTGGCAATTATCTTTTTAACTTCCTCGGCAATCTCCTGCTTAATCTCCGTGGAAGTCTTCTTTCCGTCAATCAGTTCCATTTTGTATTATCGTTTCATCTTAGACATAAGACCTGCGATGCGCCTTGCGCCGCCGCCCGACATCATCTTCATAATTTTGCGGGTTTCCTCAAACTGCTTGAGCAACCTATTTACAATGGACACATTGGAGCCAGAGCCTTCCGCAATCCTGCGACGGCGGCTGCCGTTGATAATCTGCGGATTTTCGCGCTCCTCGGGTGTCATCGACATAATAATTGCCTCAATCTCCTTGAATGCGTCGTCAGAAATATCGAGGTTTTTGATAGCCTTGCCAACGCCAGGAATCATCGACGCGAGGTCTTTCAAGTTGCCCATCTTCTTGATTTGCTGAATCTGAGCAAGGAAGTCGTTGAAATTGAATTGGTCTTTGAGAATCTTCTTTTGGAGTTTCTTAGCCTCCTCCTCGTCGTACTGCTGCTGGAGTTTTTCGGCGAGAGACACGATGTCGCCCATACCGAGAATACGGTCAGCCATACGGGAGGGGTAGAAGATGTCGAGAGCGTCTATTTTTTCGCCCGTGGACACAAATTTGATGGGCTTGTCAACAGTATAACGGATACTGAGCGCAGCACCACCACGTGTATCACCGTCGAGCTTGGTGAGGACAACGCCGTCAAAATTGAGCCTTTCGTTGAATGCCTTGGCGGTGTTCACTGCGTCCTGACCGGTCATGGAGTCAACCACGAAAAGGATTTCAGTGGGGTTGGTCTCCTTCTTGATGTTGGAGATTTCGTTCATCATCTCCTCGTCAACGGCAAGACGGCCGGCGGTATCGATGATTACTACATCGTTGCCGTTTTTCTTTGCCTGCTCGATGGCGGCCTTGGCGATTTTTACGGGGTTCTTGTTGCCCTCTTCGGTATATACCGGCACTTGGATTTGCTCGGCAAGCACTTTAAGCTGCTCGATAGCCGCCGGACGGTAAACGTCGCCCGCAACGAGCAACGGCTTTTTTGACTTGTTTTTCTTGATGAAATTGGCAAACTTGCCCGAGAATGTGGTCTTGCCCGAACCTTGCAGACCTGCAATGAGGATTATCGCGGGATTTGCCTTGAGGTTTACCTCGGTTTCGGAGGTACCCATGAGCGTGATGAGTTCGTCGTGGACGAGCTTTATCATCAATTGGTTGGGCTTCAATTCGCCTTGCACCTTGGCACCGAGAGCCTTCTCCTTTACCTTGTTGGTAAATTCCTTTACTATATTGTAGTTGACGTCGGCGTCGAGCAATGCCCTGCGCACCTCCTTCAACGCCTCCACGACGTTGATTTCGGTGAGTTTGCCCTCGCCTTTTATCATCTTGAACGATTGTTCAAGTTTCTCCGATAAACTTTCAAACATATTGCTTTTGCTATTTTGGTATTATTTTTTACAATGCGGCAAATTTAATAATTTTTTTTGGGATTTCACGAAAATAATTGTAGATTTGTGGAAAAATATTTGAATATCAAACCTCAAGATGACAAAACACGAACTCCGCACCCAAATCCGCGCCGCAAAACGCCAACATTCACCGACACAACTTGCAGCATTTTCAAAAAATTTGTGCGACAAGATTTTGAATATGCCGATATATCAATCGGCTCACACCATATTATTATATAGCCCGCTGAATGACGAGGTGGATGTTTTTTTGATTGTTAATGATGCGTATCGCAACGGCAAAACCGTCCTTCTGCCCAAGGTCGTGGGCGAGGATTTGGAATTGCGTATATATAAAGGTGTGGAATCGTTGGAGCGCGGGGCGTTTGGAATTTTGGAGCCGATGGGGGAAGTTTTTGATGATTTTGATACTGTGGATGTCGCCATCATTCCGGGCATGGCTTTCGACAAGGCAAATCACCGCCTCGGACGCGGCAAGGGATATTATGACAGACTATTGCCACGGCTAAAAAACGCTTACAAAATCGGCGTGTGTTTCCCGTTTCAGTTTTTAAACGAAATACCGAGCGAGGCGCACGATGTGGTGATGGATGAGATAAATTAATTATTGGGATATTCAAGAAAAAGGCGTTTGTTCCTATTTGCAACAGAAACAAACGCCTAATATTGTTAGTTGGAAAAAGATTTATACTTCCTTGGTGATGTACTTGGCGCAAGCCCAGCCTTCAACGACAGCCTTGATGCGGAAGAGGTTTTCCTGCTGCTCGATGATGTTGAACTTGGTGCCGGCTTTGAGGTCGCTCACAAGGCGGCGCGATTTTTTGCAGTCGCTGTAGAGCATTGCATTGTCGGTCTTGAGCTCGCCGTCATACTCGCTGTCGGTGTTGTCCTGCTCGATAAACTCCTTGTCGATCCAGCCGGTGATTTCGTGGAGAATGTTGTACCATTCCTTGGAGTCATCCTGACCGATGATGTAGATGTACGTGCCAGCCGCCATCGGGCTCGATTTGAGCGGAGCGGACGACGAAGGTCCTTGACGGAAATTGAGTTTTACCGTTGCCTTGCCTACCACGAGCGACGATGCAGCCGATTTGCTTACAGCATTCTGGAACAAATCGTTGATATTGACGGTAGAATTTTGGGCAAAAATCTCGTCCCTCAGAGCGTCGAGCGGGAACGCTGGGCCCGGGTCGCACTTACGTCCGGGGGCAATCTCCTCGTGTCCGAGTATTTCGATGATATTGTAAGCCTTGCAAATCGCCTTGCAGAGAGCCTTGACAGCCGCAATCTGCTCGTCGGTGTATTTGTACCAATAGGTCATCGTAGTTACGGCGTTGCGATGCTTGCCCGTGAACACCTTGCTGAGAGGTGTTGGGGTCTTTTTCTCCTTCTTCGCTTCCCACCAAGTGTAATACTGACCGTCGATTTTTTGGAGATAACCGGGGTTGCTAATCTCGATGCCGATGGAAAGGCTGTTGTAGCCCGACCTGCCGCCATAGCTCGATGTGCCGGCATGGTACGCCCTGCGGTTGAGATCCACCATCTGGGTTATCGAACCGTCCTCGCTCACCACAAAGTGTGCCGACGTGGTGGCAGATGCCGACTTAAACAGATTGACCGTAGCCGAACCGCTTGCACCGGCGGTATAGTGTATTATTATGGCATCTGGCGTGATGACTTTCTTCTTGTCGTAAGCGTGAGCCTCCACAAAGGGGTTTACCTTGTCGCCACTGCCACCTATGAGCCTGTTGTTTTTGATTTCCATGATATAGTTTTTGGTGTTGTTTTAATCAGCGCAATTTACTGAAAAAATTGATTATACGCAAATTTTTTTTCATATTTTTTTTCAAATCGTGTAAAACGTCTTGAAAATGTTCTTGATATTGAAATGGTCGTAAACACCGCAAAGTTCTCTGATAGAGTGCATTGCGAGTATTGGCGTGCCAACGTCAACACATTTGAAATCTACCTGCGTGGTGGATATACTGCCAAGCGTAGAACCGCCAGCGAGGTCGCTCCTATTGGTAAAACGCTGCACAGGCGAGCCAGCCATCTCCGCCAATTGAGCGAAAACTGCCCCGCTCTCGGCGTCGGTGGTGTATTTCTGGTCGGCGTTGTACTTGATTACAGGGCCCTTGTTGATGATGGGATGGTTGGTGGGGCAACTCATCTCAGCATAGTTGGGATGCAAGCCGTGCGCGGGGTCGGCTGAAATCATAAAGGAATTGTATATAGCCCTCATGTATTCCTCCTTGTCGCCATTGAGCTTGTAGATGATGCGTTCGAGAACGTTTTTGAGGAACGGCGACGCCGCGCCCTGACGTGTTCTGCTGCCCACTTCCTCATTGTCGAAACATACCATCATCTGCGTGGCGTTGATATTGGGACTTGTAAAAAGGCCTTCCATTCCGGCGTGAATCATCGAGAGATTGTCGAGGCGGGCGCACGATATAAATTCGTTGTTGGCTCCTATGAGGCAACCCTTTTCGGTATCGTAGAGCGCGAGGTCAAAATCGAGGATTGCATCGGGCGACACATTGAGCTCATGGGCGATGATTTCCACGAGGTAGTTTTGGTTTTCGAGGGGCGACTTGATGCAAGCAAGCAACGGCGACAACTCCTTCTGCGGGTTGATTGGCACACCGTCATTGACCTTGCGATTGAAGTGGATGGC
>DGIK01000138.1:0-260 GCA_002393195.1 Bacteroidales bacterium UBA3824
TTACGACGGCAAAGCAAAAGAGCCCACAGTTTCAGTAACCTACGACGGCAAAAACATCCCCACCGCAGAATACACTATTGCCTACACCAACAACACCAACGCTGGCACGGCGAAAGTGACTATAACGGACAACGAAGGTGGCAACTTCACCATCAACGGCAGCACGACCTTCACCATCACGCCGAAAGCAATCACCAACGATGACCCGAAACTGCAAATCACTCTTACGCCCAATACCTTCGTTTACGACGGCACGGCGA
>DGIK01000138.1:341-16099 GCA_002393195.1 Bacteroidales bacterium UBA3824
CTACGACGGCACAACCATCCCCGCCGCTGAATACACAGTTTCTTACGCCAACAACATCAACGTCGGCACTGCAACGGTGACAATCACCGACAACGAAGGTGGCAACTACACCATCAATGGCAGTGAAAACTTCGCAATCACTCCGCTCACCATCTCGCCCAACGACCCGAAATTGTCAATCACCGTAACACCGTCAGAATCCACCTTCGACGGCACTGAGAAAGAGCCCGCAGTTTCTGTAACCTACGACGGCAAAACCATCTCCGATGCCGAATACACAGTTACCTACGCTGACAACATCAACGTTGGTACTGCAACGGCAACAATCGCTGACAAGGAAGGTGGCAACTACACCATCAATGGCAGTGAAAACTTCACCATCACGCCGTTCATCATCACCCCCGAAGACTCGAAACTGCAAATCACCCTTACGCCCAATACCTTCGTTTCCGACGGCAAAGCAAAAGAGCCCGCAGTTTCAGTAACCTACGACGGCACAACCATCTCCGCCGCAGAATACACAGTTACTTACGCCAACAACATCAACGTCGGCACTGCAACCGCTACAATAACCGACAATCCTGGCGGCAATTACACCATCAACGGCAGTGAAAACTTCACAATCACACCGTGCATCATCACCCCCGACGACCCGAAATTGCAAATCACCCTTACGCCGTCAGAATCCACCTTCGACGGCTCGGCGAAAGAACCGTCTGTTTCTGTAACCTACGACGGCAAAACCATCCCCGCCGCCGAATATAGTGTTACTTACTCCGACAACACCAACGCTGGCACGGCTACGGTTACAATCACTGACAACAACGGTGGCAACTACACCATCAACGGCAGCACTACCTTCACCATCACACCGTTCATCATCACACCTGACGACCCGAAATTGTCAATCACCGTTACCCCGTCAGAATATACCTACGATGGCGAGGCAAAAGAGCCTGTTGTTTCTGTTACCTACAACGGTAAGGCAATCCCCACCGCTGAATACAAGGTAACCTACGGAAACAACACCAACGCTGGCACGGCTACGGTTACAATCACTGACAACAGCGGTGGCAACTACACCATCAACGGCGGCAAAAAGTTCACCATCAATCCGTTCGTCATCGACGCCAACGACCCGAAACTTGTAATCACCCTTGACCCCGATTACGACTACACCTACGATGGCACGGCGAAAGAGCCGACAGTTAAGAAAGTTGAGTATGACGGCAAGGAGATTTCGGCAGACGAATACACCGTAACATATTCCGAGTCGCATACAAACGTTGGTACTGTTACGGTGACAATCAAGGACAAAGAGAACGGCAACTACGCCATCAGCGGTAGCACTCAATTCTCCATCACTCCGGCAACCTTCGATCCCAACGACCTCACCGACTCGCAGAAGCCGACGCCAAACAAGTCTGGTGACAACAACAACCTTGTTTACAACAGTGTGCCCCAGGCTCTTGTAATTGCGCCTAAGGAATTGCCCGAAGGTTATACCATCCAGTACAAGCTGAGCACGGCGACAGAATACGGCACGGAAATCCCGACAGCCGCCAATGCTGGCAAATACACCGTGAATGTACGTTACGTCGGCGATGACAACCATACAACTTTCTACGGCGACGACATCCCAGTAAACATTGGCAAAGCATCGTTGACAATTGCCGCCGACGCAAAGACCAAAGTCTATGGCGAAAACGACCCTGCGCTTACCTACACAGTAAGCGGTTTGAAAGGCACAGAAACTGCTAAGTCGGTATTGAGCGGCGATCTTAGCCGTGAAGATGGCGATGCGGTTGGCAAATACGCAATCAATCAAGGCTCGCTTATTGCCAATGCAAACTACGAAATCGCCTACACTGCTGCGACCTTCACCATCACCCAGGCAACCCTTTCCATCGCCAACCTCCTCGACACTCAGAAGCCGACGGCAAACAAATCTGGCGATAACGGTCTGGTTTACGACGGCACGGCTCAAGAACTCGTAGCTGCGCCCACAAGTACATTGCCCGACGGCTACGCCATCAAGTACAAACTTGGCGACGCTACATCTGCCGAAATCCCGACCTCAGAAGAAGGTTTTGCAGCCAATATTCCAGAAGGCAAGAATGTCGGCACCTACACTGTATATTACTATTACAGTGGCGACGCTAATCACGTTGGCTTCTACGGTGGAGCAATTGAGGTGAAAATCATCCCCGCCGCTCTTACCATTACTGCTGATAATATCACTGTATCTTACGGCGACCCCAAGCCGCAATATACTGCAACTATTGTCGGTCTGTTAGGTGACGACACCGAGGCAACCGCATTGGGAGGCACGTTGGCCGTCAACGACGAGGGTTATACCAACACCAGCGCAGTTGGCGAATATACTCTTACTCCGTCGGGCTACACTGCCGATAATTACGACATCACCTTCGTTGCCGGTAAGCTTACAGTAGAAGCCAATGCATTGGATGTGAACAAACTCGAAGTTGTATTTGACAACGCTACCGCAGAATACACCTACAACGGCGAGAAGCAGACCCCGACATTTACCTTGAAGTACAACGGCGTAGAGATTCCGGCATCCGAATACGATTTTGAGTTCTCTAACAGCAAAAATGTGGGCGAAGAAGCTACCGTAACTATTAAAAACAAGAATGGCGGCAACTACACTATCCCCGATAAGACTGTCAACTTCACAATCGTTCCGAAAGAGGTGTCCATTACATGGTCTAATACCAACTTCACCTACGATGGCAGCGAGCACAAGCCTACCGCCACTGCAAACAACCTCATTGAAGGCGATGTTTGCGAGATTACTGTAGAGGGAGCTCAGACCAATGTCGGCGAAGACTACATCGCTACTGCCACTGGTCTCACCGGCGCAGCAAGTGACAACTACAAGTTGCCCACCGACAATCTCACGGCATCTTTCAAGATTGCAGAAAAGGGCGACATCTCCAAGGATGACCTCGCCGACACTCAAAAACCAACCGCCAACCGCCTCACCTACAATGGCACGGCTCAGGTTCTTGTCAATGCTCCTGAAGGCACATTGCCCGAAGGTTATACCATACAGTACAAACTCGGCTCGCAGGACGACGACGCTTGGAGCGACAACATCCCCGAAGGCACGGATGCAGGAACGTATGTGGTCAACGTTCGTTATGTTGGCGACAACAACCACACCGATTTCGACGGCTATGATGAAACTGTCACTATCAGCAAGGCAGCAGTTACCGTAACGGCAAAGGATGCCTCCAAGACATTTGGCGGTGCAGAGCCTGAGATGTTTGTAGTGGACGTTGCTGGCAATATTGGCGACGATGCTATTAGATACAACGTAGCCCGCGCCACTGGCGAAAATGTTGGCACATACGCCATCACCCCGACCGGCGATGTAGAACAGGGCAATTACAAAGTAACATTTGTATCTGGCACATTCACCATCAATCCCAAGCTGGTTGCCACTCCGACCATTGTGCTTGAATACGACAAGATACCGTTTGATAATACCGCAAAGACTCCGTCGATAAAGGTATATGACGGTGAAACTCTCATTACCTCTAACGAATATACTGTAGAGTACAAGGACAACATCAATCCTGGCACTGCAACGGTAATTGTTACCGACAATGCTGACGGCAATTACACTGTATCCCGCTCGACAACATTATTCACCATCCAGGCGGTATATACGGTAACATTCCACACCGCCCATGGCACTGCGCCCGCACAGAAGACTGGCATTGTGGAAGGCTCCAAAATCACCGCACCCACCGACGGCAATATGACCGCCACTGGCTACACCTTCCTCAACGGTTGGTACACCGACGGTGTAGATTTTGCCGACGATACCAAGTGGGACTTTGCAAATGGCGTAGTTGATAGGAATTTGGATTTGTACGCCAAGTGGAATGTTGATACCTACAACATCACCCTCACTCTCAATGGCGGCACGCTCGATCCCGCAATCGACGGCAATAAGATAGATTACACCGTAGAATCTGCCAACTTCCTCTTGCCCACGCCTCAGAAGGAGGGCTGCGAGTTCAAGGGTTGGAGGCTCGTAGCCGAAACACAGTCGGCGGCAATGCTCAATGTTACCATCTATCCCGCCAATGCACCGAGCAACAAGGCTTACGAAGCAGTATGGGAAGAAATTGGTTACACCATCACCCTCAATCTCGATGGCGGCAAGCTCGATCCCGCAATCGAAGCCAATACGATAACGGGTGTCCACTTTGGCGAAAGCATCGTTGTTCCTGAAAAAATGATGCCTACTCGCAACGGATACAATTTTGGCGGCTGGACATACGACGGCAGCAATTTGACAGTCGATATGAAGATGCCCGCCGCTAATATCGAGCTTGTGGCAGTTTGGAATATCAAGACGATTACGGTACACTTTGTGGATGTTGACGGCTCTAAGCTGTACGACGACTACACCGCAGAGTACAATACACCGTTCCCTGTTATAGACAAGCCAGAGGACAAGGATGGACGTACATTCGTGTCGTGGAATCCTCAGTTGCCCGACAATATGCCCGCCGAAGAGACCACTTTCAAGGCTGTAAGGCGTGAGCTTCACGAAAGGTCTATCACCTTCGATATGGGCGCGGCAAAGGGCGATGTCGCAGCACCGGCATCCATTATCGCCGAGGCAGACGTGGATATTAGCAATGAGTTGCCCACCGAATCACTCGAATGGGAAGGTCATGAGTTCATCGGCTGGATGTCGTCAGACGACAATCAGATGGTTGACAATCTGCCTGCTGTAATGCCCGACCACGATGTTGTATTTACGGCGCAGTGGAAGGCAAATACCTACTATGTTACCTACATGATTAATGACGTAGAGTATGGCGATAAGCAGCCTGTTGAGTTTGGCAAGAAGATAGCTCTCAGGGAGATTGTTAAGGAAGGCTACACGTTTAGCGGCTGGTCTTACAATGGCAGCTCTATCAGCAATATGACGATGCCTGCTTCCGACATTACGCTTGCAGGTACGTTGACCATCAACAGCTATCCCATTACCTTCTACGTTGACAATCAATATTATTCTTCTACGGAGAACAACGTTGATTATGGCACACGAATCCAGCAGCTTCTCCCCGAAGTGAAAGCACCGACAGGCTACTCGTTCAGTGGCTGGAATTACGGAAACGCCGCCGTACCCGCCGATATGACGATGCCCGACCATGCAATTGATATCAAAGGCACTTTTGTTAAAAACAAGTACAACATCACTTACGTTTATGACAACGGTGATGACGACAAGAAAGTGGAAGTGTTGTTTGGCGACGAAATCAAACCTGACGATCCTACGAGGAATGGTTACAACTTCATCGGATGGGACAAGGAGGTTCCGTTCAATATGCCGGCAGAAGATGTTACCATCACTGCTCAGTGGCAAATCAAGACTTTCACAATCACCTTCAATAACTATGATGGCACTGTATTGCAGACGATTGAAAATGTAGAGTATGGCAGTGTTCCCTCATACGCTGGCGAAACTCCCGAAAAGGCAGCCTCCGCAGGCATCGGTCATGACTTTGAAGGTTGGGTGGACGACAAAGGCAATGTGTATGGTGTGAATGACGTTTTGCCCGCAGCTAAAAACAATGCTACCTATACTGCACGGTTCACCGACTACGACAATGTAGCTCCAACTATTGAATCCGTCACCGTCAATGGCATTGAGTTCGTTGATACTGATGTCGATGTAGTGGAATGTATAGAAAGCGGCAAGATGACCATCAAGGCCACCGACGGCAATTCCGGCGTTGCAACAATAGAATATACTATCCATCGTAGCAATGGCGAAGACGATATCAAGGTTTACACCGAGCCTGTTACGCTCGAGCCAGGCTATTACGTCATCTCCATTGTAGCCACCGACAATGCTGGCAACAGCACCGCTCCTATGGATGTCGTAGCGATTGTAAGGCGTGAAGCAACGCTCGACACCAAGGAGTACACCTACACCCAACTTTCGGGCAAGGATGTTGTTCTCGAAGGTCTCGACCTTGACGGCGCAAGTGTTCATAGCATCACCATCGACGGCGTGGAATATACCAATATATTCAAGCCGGAGACCAACGCCCTCGACCACTCGCTCCTCGACAATGTTAAGATAGGCAGCCACACTCTGCATCTCTATACCAGCTTCGACGGCACCAAACACGACACCGGCATTGAGTTCTATCTCACGGTAAATGGCTTTGTGATTACGACGGAGCAGAAGGACGACATTATCAATGCCGAAGGATTCTGTCAAGGTGATATTTCTGTGGTAACTTTGGCATTCCTCGACAGGGATTGTCCCAAGTATTACAAGATAAAGGGCATCCACGACAAGTACGTGCCTTTCGAGGATTGGGGCAGCCTTGGCAAGGATTTGGGTAAGCTCAAGTTTGATGTTACGGATAATTTCCAGCCGGGTACCATCGAGTTTGAAGTTTCCTTCACCGACGATCCTACCTCCAACACGGAGAGCGAGTTTGAGCAGTTTAAAGTAAAGATCAATGCGTCCAACGACCGTATCCTCAAGCTCTTCAACGACCTCATCGCCATCGACAATCACGACGACCTCTTCACCGCCTTCCAGTGGTACAAGGACGGCATGAAGATAGAGGGCGCCGACCAGCAGTATTACCAATCGGATGGCAATATTGTCGGCAATTACAGCGCGTATGTTACTACTACGAGCGGCGAGACGGTGAAGGTTTGCTACGTCAATTTTGAAGACGACGGACTCAGCAAGTCGCTCAAGCGCAGTGTCAACGCCTACCCGAACCCTGCTCGCGCCAACGAGGAGATTACATTGGAGCTCCTCAATTACGACGAAGCCGAGTACGAGGGATGCGTCATCAAGATTGTAAATGCCCAGGGCGCAATAGTTGCCACCATCGACAATTGCGACCGCATCAATACTGTGTCGCTGCCCTCCGGCACTTACACCGGCTACGTCATCCGCAGCGGCAAGAATGGCGACAGGGTTTCCTTCAAGTTGATTGTTAAATAGTGAAAAAACTTGTTATATGAAAATGAAATTGAGAGTTCTGACAATTCTATTAGCCATCCTTGCCACGGCGATTGGTGCGAGGGCGCAGGTGGTTGACACGTCATTCTACAAGGCGCAGCGCGGCCACTACGTGTCGCTCGAAGCCGGATACGGCGCGATGTCGCTGCTGCACGGCATGTCGGGCAACGGCAATACCACCGATCTGCAGTACGGATTCCAGGCGCGGTTTAGCTACCGATGGTACATCTTCCGTTATTGGGCACTCGGCACTGGTCTGCATTATCAGCAGATGGGCACGCAGTCGATGGTCAATAGCATCCAGCACATCCCCGACGCCAAGGATGAGGTGGGGCGCGATATAGAGCACCGCACCGATTTCCAAAACTTGGAGGAGAAGGTGGACGCGCACATATTCTCTGTGCCGGCGGGCATCTACCTCCACGGCATACAGCTTATGAAACGCTTGAAGATGAATTTTGGCGCGGGTGTCATGTTCAATATTCCGGTCAGGAATAGTTACAAGACCTCTGGCGGGCTTCAGACGAGGCTCTATTACGACCAATATCACCTCGAACTTGGCGAAGGGGTCAATGGGCACAATGTCTATAGTACCAACAGTGCTTTTTCGGGGCGTTACGACCTATTGCCGTCGTTGTCGTTGTTTGGCGAGATGGGCTTCATCTACTCGCTCAACCGTCGTATCGACGTTACCCTCACGGGGCTTGGCGCGTATGGTCTGAGTCCCGCAATCTCTGGCGAAAAATATCTCTACGACCCCGACTGCATGTCGGCAGATGCCTACACGGAGCCCAAGTACAACGGTGTGCTTGCCTCTAAGGAGGCGTATGGTGTCAGGTGTCTCAATATTGGCGGTATGGTGGGCATACGTTACCATATTGGTACTTACTCTATCTCTGCCGAAGAGCTTGAGCGTGTGCGCAGGACTCGCGATTTTGATGAGATTGAGTTTGCCCGCAATCCTCACTTGGAGTTTGACCTCCTCGATAGGAAAAAACGCCGCGAAGTGGAAGATTCTATCTTTGAACTCGTGGACAATCGCCAGAGTCGCCAGCTTGAGCAGCAGCGCGTCCGCGACAGCATCGCCAAGGCACAAGCCGACAGCATCGCCAAGGCACAGGCTGATAGCATTGCCAAGGCACAAGCCGATAGCATCGCCAAGGCACAGGCTGACAGCATCTCAATTGCCGTAGATACGGCGCACATGGAGGCTGTATTTACCGAGGTGGTGCGCGTGGAGCTTGATAGCATCGTGGTATCGCTCAATCACAATCATTGCAAATTCAACGATTCGCGCCTGCAACTCACACGTAGTCAGAAGAAGAGCATCGACCGTCTTGCATTCTTGATGATCAACTTCCCGTCTATCCACATCATCTGTATAGGCCACACCTGCGACATCGGTACAGTGGAGCAAAACAAGGCTGTGGGTCTCAAGCGAGCCCAGGCGTTTGCCCAGGAACTCATCGACCGTGGCGTATCGCCCGACCGCATCGAATGTCAGTCAAAATGGTTCTTGGAGCCACTCGTGCCCAATACGTCTGAGAAAAACCGCGAAATCAACCGTCGTGTAGAAATCAAACGCCGGTAGATGGTGTAGAGACGCAAAATTTTGCGTCTCTACATTCGAAATTTTTTGCAGAAAAAAGTTGCAAAAATATTTGTTGATTTCAAAAATGTTGTCTAATTTTAGGCAAATAAACATACATCAAATTTCAAACATAAAAACAACAAGATTATGAGCACATTAACACAAAAAATGGTAGCCGAGGGCATCGGCACATTCACATTGGTGCTGGGCGGCTGTGGTACAGCTATCTTCGCTGGCGGCTCGGTTGGATTCCTTGGCGTGGCTATCGCCTTCGGTCTTACGGTAGTAGCAATGGCGTATGGCATCGGACACATCAGCGGCGCGCACCTCAATCCGGCGGTTTCGTTTGGATGTTTTGTCAACGGCAGAATGTCGGGCAAGGAGTTTGGCGCGTATGTAGGAGCGCAGGTAATTGGTGGCATCGTTGCCGCTGCTATTCTCGCACTCATCGCAGGACAATGCGGCGACGGCAAACTTGGTGATTTTGCAGCCAACGGTTTCGGCAAGGATTTTTACGGCAGCGCAGCCGGTTATAAGGATTGCAGCCTTTTGGGTGCATTCGTAACTGAGGCTGTACTCACCTTCCTCTTCCTGATGGTAATCCTTGGCTCCACCGAAAAGCGTGGCGCAGGCATCAACGCCGGTCTCGCAATTGGTCTCACCCTCGTGCTTATCCACTTGATAAGCATTCCGTTGACCAACACCAGCGTAAACCCCGCACGTAGCATCAGCCAGGCATTGTTTTCTGACAATCCCCTTGCTCTCTCGCAACTCTGGCTCTTCATCGTTGCTCCCCTCGTAGGCGCAGGTGCAGCCGGTCTCTGCTACAAGACCTTCCAGAAAGACGAAGACAAGTAGTAGCTACATCAATCAACGAATAAAAAAATCCCTGGCAAACAGACCGTTCGCCAGGGATTTTTTTATATATTCAATTACTTCAATTACTTCAATTACTTCAATTACTTCGGTTACTTCAATTACTTCTTCAAGTTGATCAATATTACGCCGTTTGAACTTTCGCAACCGTAGATTGCTGCGGAGCTTGCATCTTTCAGCACCGATATGTCTTTTATGTGGCTGGGCGTTATGTAGTCGATCTTGTCGGTCTTCATACCGTCCACTACGTAGAGGGCGCAGTTGGAGGCGTTGATGGACGATGGACCCCGGATTATCACGCAGCCATCGCGCAATACTTGGAGAGTGGGGAAGTGGTTGCGCAATACGTCGTATATGTTGGTGTAAGAGTCGTAATCGATGCTGCCTTTGGAGTATTCGATGGCTTGCGTCCTGTATTTTTCCTGGATGTAGCCGTATCCGATTGCTATGTCAACGTTCTTGTCGTTGTTGATAAAATTGAGTTTTACATTGATGGTGTCGGGCGTTTTGTCGTTGATTTTCAAGGTCTTGTTGCTGAAAACCTTAGCCTTGAATTTCAGGTGGTCTTTGGGATTGCAGACAATCATAAAATTGCCGAGCGAATCGCTTACTGCCGCCGATTTGGCGTTTTTGGCGGTGATTGAGATGCCGCTCACGGGCAGGTCGTTGAGGGTGAGCGTCTGCCCATATATCACCCTCGTGCCCTGCGCCGATGCCGTAACTATCGGCGCCAACAACATCGCCAAAATTATTATTATTGATTTAGTCATTTTTGTAGTGTATTGTTGAAGTTTTGCAAATAATAGTTTTGATTATATAGACAATCCCCAATACCAAAAGTTTAATGCCCTATTTTTTTATATTTATGCAGTTGTTAATGAAAAATTAACATTAATTTTCAAATTTTATATTAATTTCGCACCGAATACAAACAATCAATGTTTCACTAAAAAGTAAATATCAATTTATGAAAAAGTTATTTGCGTTAATGGTGTCGTTGATGCTGATGGGCGTTGTCTATACGTCCTGTGGCGACGACGATGAAGATGCACCGGCACAGGTGGCTGAATACACCATCAGTTACGATGCCAATGGTGGTACAGGCTCTGTACCCAGCACTACCTACAAGGTAGGCGACAAGGTAACGTTGTCTGACGGCAAGGGTCTCTCTCGCGAGGGCTATGCCTTTATGGGCTGGTCTTCTACGCCGGAGGGTACTTCGTTTGATGTAAGTGCTCTCAGCGGCAAGAATGTAACCCTCTACGCCGTATGGAAGAAGATTGATGACGACAACAACAGCAACGAAAATGGCAATGAAAACGAAAACGGCAACGATAATCCTGAGGTTGTCGAAGTCAAGGCTGCATTTGTTGCTGCCCCCTCATTGCAGATGCAGCCCAGTATGAATGTTAATTGCTATGCTGACTCGATACCGGGCGATGACATTAGTTATGAATGGAATTTCGGCGATGGCACAGGCAGTGTTTGGGCAAACAACAACGAGTATCAGAAGACACTCGTTCACACTTACGAAACCTACGGTGAATACACCATTACTTTCACCGTCAAGTCAAAGGACAAGAGCGATGTGGCTACGCAGACCATTACGATTCAGCCCGCACCGCCCACATCAATAATGAATCCTACCAAGTATGAAGGTGTTGCACCTTTTACGCTCACGTTTGCAGAGAACGTATTGTACAGCGAGTCTGTTAAGTGGACTATCTATCGTGTAGAAAACGAACAGCGCGATGCAGAGCCTTTGTGTGAGATTACTAACAAGGTCGGCGAGACTCAGCCCTACACATTTGAGAATTCCGGCACCTACTACGTAGATCTCACCGCATACGGTCCTGGAGCAGATGCAGAAGGCAAGTTTATGAGGACGGATACAGTTGTGGTAACTCCTGGCGAGCCTGTAATTCCCGAATTGAAAATCCCTGCCGCCTACTTCCCCAATACTTTTGACAAGGCCAATGTGAAAGTATGGTATTCTTCGGAGGGAAAGACCGAGGCTACGGCACAGACCTCCGCTATTTTCCTCTTCAACGACGGCTCTCTTATCCTCACCACCAATGTGGTGGCTATCGATGGTACAGAAACCAAAAACATTACCGACAATGTAGGGCTTATGCCACTGATTTATTCGTTGACAGATGGTAGCACCTTCGAGGATGGAACGATGGATGTAGGTGTTGCAGCGATGCCCAAATACACTCAGGCTAAAATGGAAAAAGGCGTTCTTACAGTTTCAATTCCTACCGTTGGCGACAATCTGCAATTCACCTTGCAGGACAATGCCAACATTCCCACTCCGACTAAATAATCGATAAACTCCCCAATCAACAAATAAAAAAGGCGCAAACCCTCTCCGGATTTGCGCCTTTTTCGTGTGGAGTGCGGGCGTCTCGCCCGCCTACTTATGGAATGCAGGCGGCTCGCCTGCCTAAAAAAATCTTACAAATTCTCCAATATAAATCTTATAAACTTCCCGTACAGATACCTCGTGGTATTTCCGCCGTAAATGCCGTGGTTTTTGTTTGTGAATTGCATCATTTCAAAATCCTTGTCGGCTTGCACGAGGGATTCTGCGAATACCATCGAATTTTGAGGATGAACATTGTCGTCCGTGCTTCCAAAAGCCAAGAAGAGTTTGCCTTGGAGGTTTTCTGCGTATTTGAGCGGCGCATTGTCCTTATAGCCTTTGTTATTGTGTTCCGGCAGACCCATGTAACGCTCTGTGTAGATATTGTCATAATATTCCCAGTTTGTCACGGGCGCGATTGCGACACCTAATTTGTACAATCCCGGCTGGCGTGTCAACAGGCTGAGCGTCATAAATCCGCCGTAACTCCATCCCCAAATGCCGATGCGCGAGCCGTCGATGTAGGATTGGGAGGCGAGATATTTATTGAAATCCGCCAAATCCTGCGTCTCCAAGTTGCCGAGTTGACCGTAGGTGCATTTCCTGAAATTTTCGCCCTTGCGACCCGTGCCGCGTGTGTCGGTGCAGGCAACGATTACGCCTTTTTGCGCGAGGAGATTGTGCCAGTCAAATTCAAATTCGTCGTTCACCTCGTTGGAATTTGGACCATTGTAGCCTACCACGAGTACGGGATATTTTCGGGTGGAATCGAAGTCGGGCGGCACTATCATATATGCGTTGAGTCGGTCGCCGCTTTTGTTGCGCCATT
Source organism: Bacteroidales bacterium UBA3824 (assembly GCA_002393195.1). Taxonomy (GTDB): domain Bacteria; phylum Bacteroidota; class Bacteroidia; order Bacteroidales; family UBA3824; genus UBA3824. Next base: position 13,045 of record DGIK01000138.1, read on the forward strand.
CAAAGAAACGCTTGTTGATGCCGCCGTATGCTTTGAGCCGCTCGGCAAGCGAATTGTTGTCCAAGACGGGGCGGATGGTCTTGCCGGTGTTGTCGCAGACTGTAACGATGCGCGGCGTCTGTGCGTTGCTGAAAAAATTGAGGTAATACTTGAAATTCTTTGAGAATTGCGGCGAGTTGGTGCCGTTTTGCGTGGAGAGTTTGCGGCGGTTTTTGCCGTTGACGTCCACCGAATACACCGCCACTTGTGTGGTATTGTCGCCAACAGCCGTAAAATAGACCTTCTTTTCGTCAGGGTCGCAGCCAAACAATTCTATCACTTCCTTGTCGCCGCTTGTAACGGCGTTGATGAGGCGGCCGTCCATTCCGTAGCGGTAAATGTTGCGGTAGCCGTCTTGCTCGCTCTGAATGAGGAATCCTTTGCCGTCTTTCAAGTAGTGGACGCTTTTCACGACGTCTTCCTCGATGTATTGCGGCTCTTGCATCGTGAAGAATGTTTTGGTGTTGTTAGTCTTCACGTCGAAAGACAAGAGGTCGAGACGGTTTTGAAGGCGGTTGAGGCGGGAGATTGCCAATACGCCGTCCTGCGTGGTCCATTGGAGTTTGGGGACGTAGATGTCCTTCTCATAACCAAGGTCGGCGGTCATCGTCTTGCCTGTTGAAAATTCATAAATATGAACTGACACCTTGGAGTTTGCCTCGCCAACTTTGGGATATTTGTATTCATAGTTGTAGGGGTAAACGTCGTTGGCATTGTAGCGGTCGGAAAAGTCGGTGTCGTAGTATTGGAGGGTGTAACTCTTGACCTCACTTTCGTCAAACTTCACGTAAGCCAAATATTTGCCGTCGGGTGAAAATTCGTATGCCCTATCAATCCCAAACTCCTCCTCATACACCCAGTCAGGCACTCCGTTGAGGATTTTGTTGACCTCGCCATCGGTGGTTATCTGGACTGGAGAGCTGTTCTGCGCAGTGAGGTCGAGGACATAGATGTTATTGTCAACAATGTATGCAACCTTGCTGCCGTCGGATGAAAGTGTCGCCATACGCTGCATACGGTTTTGTGGCAGCGGCGTGGTTCGCTTGTTCGCTATATCATAAACCTTATAATATGCAAAAAACGAATGACGATAGAGGCTTGATTCATTACTGTAGAAAAGTATTTTGCTGCCGTCGTCGCTCATTGTGTAGCCTTCTATCATGGTCGGCATGTCGATATTTGAAAAATTGACCACGGTGTCCAACACTTCGCCGGTCTTGTACGAATATTTGATGATGCTGTTGCCCGACAGCACGGTGTAACTCTCGCCGTCCTGCATAGACACTATGCCCCGCACCGTGCGCGGATAATAATATCCGTATAAATATTCGTTTAATGTGATTTCCTTGTATTGCGCCGTTGCTGTACCGATAGACAACCCAACGGCAAAAAGAATGGTGATGATGTGTTTCATTTTTTTTATGCATAATTTATAATGCATAATTCACAATTCATAATTCACAATTGGGCTTCCGCCGGATGGCAATTATGAATTATGCATTATGAATTATGCATTGTAAAAATTAATGTCCCTTCTCCGAGATGTATTTGATACGCATCAGGCGGAGTTCTTCTTCGGTCCAGTCGTCTTCGCCGAGTTCGTTCATTGCCTCTTCGATGGATTCGGTTTCGGCGTGGTCAAAATATTCGTAGGCGTCCTGCTGGCGTTCTTCGTCGATTACGCGGTCGATGAAGTAGTCGAGGTTGAGTTTTGTGCCGGAATTGATGATCGATTCTATTTCCGACAACAATTCGTCCATCTCGATTTGCTTGGATTCGCAGATGTCTTCGAGGTCTATTTTGCGGTCGATGCTTTGGATGATATAGACCTTGTTGCCCGACTTGCTTACGACAGATTTTACAATCATATCTTGCGGACGCTCAATCTCCTTCTCCTGGACGTAACGCTTGATGAGTTCCACGAACTCCTTGCCAAATTTTTGCGCCTTGCCCTGACCTACGCCCACAATTTGTTTGAGCTCGTCGATGGTGATGGGGTATTGTACCGCCATGTCTTCGAGCGACGGGTCTTGGAATATTACGAATGGCGGCACGTTGCGCTGCTTAGATACCTTTTTGCGGAGGTCTTTGAGCATCTTGAAGAGTTCGGGGTCGGATGCGCCGCCGTTCATCGAGTGCGGCACTGCCTGTTCGTCGTCTTCGTCGTCGCTTTCGTAGTCATGATTTTTGGTGAGTTCGATTTCGTATGGCTTTTTGAGGTAGTCCTTGCCCTCCTTGGTGATTTTGAGCGTGCCGTAATTTTCGATGTCCTTGGATAGGAATCCGTGTACGAGGGTCTGGCGCAATACTGCATTCCAGAAATTCTCGTCGCCGTCGTCCTCGCCGCAGCCAAATATGTCGAGCTTGTGATGCTTGTAGGTCTTCACCTGCGAATCGGTAACACCAGCAAGTACTTTGGCTACGTGTTCGGTCTTGAATTTTTCTTGGATTATCTCTATTACCTTCAATGCCTTGATGATGGCGTTTTTGCCCTGGAACTTCTTCTGCGGGTGGCGGCAGTTGTCGCAGTTGCCGCAGGGTTCTTCGAGGTTTTCGCCAAAATAATTGAGCAGCATCTTGCTCCTGCACATAGACGTCTCGGCGTATGCAATGGTCTCGGCGAGCAGTTGTTTGCCGATTTCCTGCTCCGACACCGACTTGTTTTGCATAAACTTTTCGAGTTTTTTCATATCGTCCTTGCTATAAAAAGCAATGCACAGGCCTTCGCCGCCGTCGCGTCCGGCGCGTCCGGTCTCCTGGTAATAGCCTTCGAGGCTCTTGGGCATATCGTAATGGATTACAAACCTCACGTCCGGCTTGTCGATGCCCATGCCGAATGCGATGGTAGCCACGATGACGTCCACTTCCTCCATCAGGAATTTGTCCTGATTGTCGCTGCGGGTCTGGCTGTCCATGCCGGCATGGTATGGGAGGGCCTTGATGTCGTTGACGGTGAGCATCTCGGCGAGTTCCTCCACCTTCTTGCGGCTCAGGCAGTAGATGATGCCGGACTTGC
>DGIK01000077.1 GCA_002393195.1 Bacteroidales bacterium UBA3824
CAGCCTACAACTGCGGTCCCGGCAATGTCAATAAGGCAATCCGTCGTTCAGGCGGCAAAACCGATTTTTGGGAGATTTATCCGTGGTTGCCCAAGGAGACCCGTGGCTACGTTCCGGCGTTCATTAGTGTCAATTATCTTATGAACAATTACGAGGCTCACGGCTACAAACCCATCGACGTTAATGTGCCGACTTATTCCGATACTGTAATGATTACCAACAAGTTGCATTTCGGACAGGTGTCGGGCGTGCTTGGCATTTCGGTCGAGGAACTCCGCGACCTCAATCCTCAATACAAGAAAGACATCATCCCTGGCGACGTAAAACATTCTACATTGAGGCTGCCCGGCGATTTTGCGGAGAGGTTTGCCGAGAAGGAGAAAGAAATTTATGCTTATCAGGATTCGATTTTCTTTGCGCCAACACACGCTCAGGCATACCTGCAACAGGCTACCACGCGCACATCGTCATCGGCTCGCAGCGGTCGTTATTATGAACCCGAACCCTGCGACAATAGCGTCCCCGCCGGTACGTCTAAGTTGATTTACACTGTAAAACAGGGCGATACATTTGGTTTTATCGCCAATTGGTACGATGTTTCGGTCAACAAGGTCAAATGTTGGAACAATGTTGTGGGCAACCGCATCAATGTCGGTCAAAAAATCACCGTCTATGTCCCCACCAAAAAGCTCAATTCGTACAAGAACATCGACAATATGACTTTTGACCAAAAACAGGCTCTCAAAAGCAACCAAATTGTGCAGTCGAGCAAGGCGGCTGGCAAAAATCTCGATCCGAAATACGAATATTACACAATCCGCAAGGGCGACAATCTTAGTTCAATCGCCGCTCACTATCCTGGCATTTCGGACAAGGACATTATGACCATCAATGGGTTCAGTGCCACCGACGTCCGCAGATTGCAGATTGGACAAGTCATTAAAATTAGAAAGAAGTAATTGAAGTAATTGAAGTAATTGAAGTAATTGAAACCCGTTGCCACATTATGCTTTATCATTGCTGTAATGGCTCTTTTGGCGATATTGATGACGATATTTCCAAAAGATGGCATCAGTGTGTCCTCTGATTTGACGCTGTATTTTCCGACGTTGAAGGAATGGTGGGAGGGCGGCAGCAAAGACAAAGTTGGCGGCAATGCTTTCATTCCCGAACTCGTGGAGGAAGACCAAAATGGCGCGGCGCAGTCTGATTCAGTCGCCGATTCCAAAAACGCGGAAGATACGTTGGAAGTGGCTGATATGAGCGGCGTGCCTACATTCGATTCGTCGGTGTATGCCTTCCAACCGCGTCCAATAAGTGTTGAGAGCCTTCGGCAGCCGTTGGATTTGCCTGCGTCGGGTTTGGGATGCTTAAAAACGCTTTTTGATGCGTTGACCAATCCCGACGAACTCGCCAAGGTTGTTCGCATTGTGCATTATGGTGATTCTCAGATAGAAACCGACCGAATAAGCGGTTATTTGCGATACAAGTTGCAACAGCAATTTGGCGGTTCGGGCCCCGGTCTCGTGCCTGCCAAAACCGCCTACGACTACAAAGCACCTTGTGAGGTTGTCTGCACCGGCGATTGGAAACGTTACACGATTTTTCCATTCATTGATACTGCCGTCCATCATTCCAAGTATGGAGCGTTGGCGGCGTTTGCCAAGTTTACGCCAATCATCAACCGCGAACCAAAATCCACGCCTCCCGCTTCCCTTACGCCATTGCAACAGCCGGATTCAGCGGCGTCGTCGTCGTCAGATTCGTTGCCGGTGGTTGTGGCGTTGGATTCCGTCTTCAAAACACCCGATAACAAGCCCCGAGAGCCGGAAAAAATTTATAATGCGTCGTTGGAATTTCGCCCTTTCAAGTATGGATACGGCAATGCAAAGACCATCAAGAAGGTGCGGATGTTTTATGGCAACCACACCCGCACTTGCAATGTCCGCGTGATGGACGGCGAGACTATTTTGTATGCTGATTCATTGAAACCCAACGACTTCTACTCCGTAAAGACGTGGAATTTTGCACAGACGCCCGAAGTTTTCAAGATGGAATTTTCAGGCGCGGACAGCCCGGAATTTTACGGATTTTCAATGGACGGATTGAGCGGTGTTGCCGTCGATAATATCGCCCTGCGCGGCTGTTCGGGAACGATTTTCACCAAAATGAACGCCGCACACCTCGGCGGAATGTTGAGGGATTTGAATGTTAAGTGCATCATCTTGCAGTTTGGCGGCAATGCCGTGCCGTCGCTCAATGAAAACAATGTTGTTGCTTTCAAGAATTACCTCGCCTCCCAAATCAGATATTTGAAGCGGATTTGCCCCGGAGTTTCAATAATTTTGATTGGTCCCGCCGATATGAGCGTAAAGGTTCAGGATGAGTATGTTACATACGAAATTTTGCCCGAACTGGACAGGTTGTTGAAGGAAGCCGCGCTCCAAAACGATTGCGCATATTGGGATATGTATGAGGCGATGGGCGGTTACAACACAATGCCCGATTGGGTGTTTCACGACCCGCCGTTGGCAGAGAAAGATTTTGTGCATTTCAATCCCAACGGCGCAAACGCAATCGCCAAAATGTTTTATAACGCGCTGATTACGAGGTATAACGAATATATTTCGCGGCAATAAATGGTTATTTGTTAACAACGAATTTAACGAATAAAACGAATTTAATTATTTGTTTAATTCGTTTAATTCGTTGTTTAAAAAAAATATACGTAGAATAATTAACATAAAAAATGAAATATATATATTTACTATTAACGATTACGATTTTGATGTTGGCGGCGACGGCGGTTTCGGCGCAGGACTATCCGTATGACATTGATTTTTATGACTTTGCGGATTACAGCAAGGCAAAGATTGTCTTTGACAAGGATTCGTCGTCGTTCAGGAAATTGCACGTGAAGTTGGATTCGATGATTAGGTATGGAAAATCGAGCCTCAGCATCGTGCAACTCGGTGCGTCGCATACTCAGGCGGATATTTTTTCGGGTCAGATGAGGCAGCGTCTCCAAACTTTGCACCCCGGTCTCGTTGGTGCGAGGGGCTTTGTATTTCCATACAAGATGACTAAAACCAACAATCCAACCAACTATTTCATCAAATATACAGGCACTTGGACTTCCTGCCGCAATGTTGAATACCGCAAGACTTGCGACCTCGGCATTTCGGGCGCGTCAGCCACGACAACCGACCCAAACGCCTCCCTCGCCATCACAATGAACCCCAACAACCCCATCCAATACGATTTTAACGAGGTCAAGGTGTTCACCGCGCCTTTTGCAAATATGTATGACATTGTGCCAGCCGGCGAGATGGGCGCATATACTGTAACGAAGATTGACAGTTTGGGTTATATTTCTTTTAAATTTGCTAAATATCAGACAGTTGCAAGTTTTCGCCTGATGAAAAATTCCGAGGAGCAAAAGTCGTTTACACTTTACGGTTTTTCACTCGAAAATGACAATCCCGGCATCACTTACCATTCAATCGGCATCAACGGCGCGAGCTTGATTTCGTGGTTGAGGTGTCAACATTTTGCGCGTCAGTTGCAGATGTTGAAGCCCGATTGGATTCTCATTCTCCTCGGCACCAACGACGGCTATGTCACCAACTTCAACCCTGAAAGGTTTTACAGCGGTTATGTTGATTTGATTTCGCGCATCAAGCAATATTGCCCTGATATTGTGATTACTTTTGTTGTTCCCAACGATTGCTACCTCTTCCGCCGCCGTCCAAACCCCGCCACCGAGGAACAGGAAAAACAGGTGCTCCGCCTCGTTGCAAAGTACCACGAATCGATGTTCAGCGTCTATGACTGCATGGGCGGCTTTGGCTCGTCCAAGATTTGGGCGGAGCGCGGTTTTATGGCTGCCGACAAAGTCCACATGTCAGTCCCCGGCTACAAATTGTGCGCAAACATGCTGTTCAATGCGTTTCTGCGGACGTATGACTGGTATTTGGATGGGGAGAAAAAGAAGTGAAAGATTGCGAAATTTTTCACCCCTTCCATTGCACTTTTTCCAAAAAAAGTTTTTACTTTTGTGGTTTAATTGACTAACTAACAAACGCGACGTAAGTGCTAATGGACTCCCTACTTTCGATGATTGATTTTGGCGATGTATTTTTATATCGTCCAGAGAAGCCGTTGCTGTTTACGCAGTTTTATTTTTGGGGATTCTTCGCGATTGTGATGGCTCTGTATGCCGTTGTGTATAAGCGGATTGCGATGAGAAACATATACCTTTTGCTGTGCAGTCTGTTTTTCTATTACAAGACGAGCGGCGTGTTTCTAGTGTTGCTCATATTCACCATTGTATCAATATATTACATCACAAATTGGATGCACCGGCAGCCCGACGGGGCACGGCGGAAGGTGATTCTCGCTATTGGCGTGGTGGTCAATCTTATGATATTGTTTTATTTCAAATATACCGCCTTTATCGTGGAGTCCGTCAATGGGATTTTCGGCACTGATTTCCACGTTGTCAACTACTTCTCCACCGCCACAAATGCGCTGTTTGGGACAAATTTTGTAACCGACAAAATCATATTGCCGGTAGGTATATCGTTCTTTACATTTCAGGCGATAAGTTACTGTGTGGACGTATATCGGCGGCAGATAGAGCCGGTGAAATCGGTGTTGGACTTTGGATTTTACGTGTCGTTTTTCCCGCAGTTGGTGGCGGGTCCCATCGTGAGGGCGTCGGAATTTGTGCCGCAGATTTATAAGCCGTATTCATTGTCCAAACAAGATTTTGGAATGGCTATCTTTATGATACTCAAAGGCTTGGTGAAAAAAGTTTTCATCTCCGACTATATCTCAATCAATTTTGTGGATAGGGTTTTTGATTCGCCGATGAAGTATTCGGGTTTTGAGACCTTGATGTCGTTGTATGGATATTCATTGCAGGTCTATACCGATTTTAGCGGCTACACCGACATTGCGATTGGCCTGGCGTTGCTGATGGGATTCAGGCTGAGCATCAATTTCAATTCGCCATACAAAGCCAAATCCACGGCAGAATTTTGGCATCGTTGGCATATCTCGCTCTCCACGTGGCTCAAAGATTACCTCTACATCCCAATCGGCGGCAATCGTAACGGCTCTTTTGGCGGTTATGCGTGTTGGGTGGTGATATTGTTGGTGTTTGTGATGCTGAGCGGCAGTATGCTGTTGGCGGGGATATTGTTTGGGTCGATGGTGATTTTGGTGATTATATGCCAATTCTTCCCGAACTTTAAGCACACGATGGTAACGATGATGAACAA
>DGIK01000133.1:0-9412 GCA_002393195.1 Bacteroidales bacterium UBA3824
CCTCCAACCGCTGGGGCAACGATACGGGCATCAATTACAAGGCTGAGGCGCAGAACATCCTCAATTGCACTATGCCAAAGGAACTTTCAGAGGAGGAATCGAGGGCGATGCTCCCGCCTTTTATGCAAAACAACGACACCATCAAAGTCCCAAAATCTTCGATGTACCTCATCGACCCAAATACAAAGTTGATTACCTTTACTCCTGATGGCTTTGGACAGCGGTTTACCGACCCGTCGTATCACATCCCGGCATTCTATGAGGTGTGGGCTAAATACGCCGACGATGGCAGGGCAGATTTTTGGATGGAGTGCGCCAAGAAGAGCCGCGAATTTCTCCACAAGGCCATCAACGATTCCACCGGCTTGAATCCCGATATGTGCAATTATGACGGTTCGCTGATGCAGGGATTTGGCGGCAGGCGCAATTCGGGCAACAATTTCCGTTATGATTCGTGGCGTGTGCCGATGAACATTGCCCTCGATTATGAATGGTCGTGCGCCGACAAGGATTGGCAGCGCAAGTATGGCGAAAAGATTCAGAATTTTTTCTATTCGCAGGGCATCAATGATTATGTGGATCAATATCGCGTGGACGGCACGTTGCCCGAAGGCGACGAGATATTGCCGGCGGGCGGTTTTCCGAGGGCGTTGCGCCATTCTGTTGGCATAGTATCCACGCTCGGTGCGGCTTCTGTGATGTGCAGCCACCCGAAGGCAAAGGAGTTTGTGGATGCTCTCTGGAATTTGAAGCACGAACCTTTGGCTGATGGATTCTATGATGAGTATTACGACGGACTGCTCAGGCTCTTTGCAGTGATGCATCTGAGCGGCAGGTATCGTATTATTGAGCCTAAGAAATAATTATTGGCGTTTAGATTGAAAAAAAATAAACAGCCGTAAAAAGAGCAATGCTTTTTTTCGGCTGTTTTGTTTTTTTTTGTGTCAGCAATTGCTATTATGCCGCCACGCCTCTTTCATAAAGGTATTCTGGCGCAATGTCCGCGCCATTCGCCCAAAAAATAGTGTCTTCAAGACCAAACTGAATGAACTTTTGCTTGTCGCGCAGTTCGCCAAAAGCGGGATACGCAAGCAATGGCGTGAGATCCACCTTGCGCCGCTCGCCCGTACTAAAAGTGCAAAGCAATGTGTAGTCGCTTATATATTCTACATCTGTAATTGTCAGTAACATAATTATTTTATTTTGGTTATCAACTCTCAGGCATATATGTATATCATCAAGCCTTGTATTACGCAAATCGAACCCATTGCTTTTTTGTTTTGTACAATTGATTATGGCACAAATATAACGACAATTATTGATACTAACAAATTTATTTTTCACACTCTAACTCCTGCCACCGTGAGGTCGTCCACTTGCACGTGGCCTTCCACCCAATTGTTGACAATTTGGGCGACGGAGTTTTTCTGCTCCTCGGTGGGCAGCGTGGCTATCTGTTCAAACATTGCTGTAAGGCGTTTGGCGGAGAATTTCACGTTGTCGGGTCCTCCAAACTGGCTTTGGAGGCTGTCGGTGGCAAGGTAGAGGACGTCGCCTTCGTGGGCTGGGATTAGGGTTTCGGCAAAGGGGCTGTCGCCCTTAAAGGACCAACCTATTGGCATCCTGTCGCCGTTGTAGGTGGCAAGCGCACCGTTGGAATAGAGATAGACATTTTGGTTGGCACCGGCAAATCTGATGTCGCCGCCGTTGCGGGGAAAGGCGCAGAGCGAGAAGTTCATGCCGTCGTTGATGGCGTCGATGCCGTCTTCACTGCTGCGGAGCGACGATTTCACAAATTGGCGCATCTCGTCCAATATGGCGGCGAGGGGGATATTGTCGTCATAATAATGCTTTGCGAGCGACTCTTTGAGCGCGGAAAGCCCAAGCATCGTAAGGAATGCGCCCGGCACGCCGTGTCCCGCGCAGTCGGCAAGTGCAAATATCTTGTAATTCTTGATTTCCACAGCCTTATAAAAGTCGCCCGATACTATGCCAATCGGCTTGGTGAATACAAAGTAGTCGCCAAAAACTTCGCCAATCTCTTTTTGCGGGAATGCCGCCCGCTGTATCCGTTGTGCGTAGCGGATTCCAGATGTATTTTCGAGGGTAGCCTTTTCGCAGCGTTGCGATTCGGCGGCGATGGTGGCGTCGAGCTCGGCTATCTTGGATTGCAACTCGCTTATCCTGTTGCAGTTGGCTTGGTATGCCTGTTGGCAATCCGCGCTTGGGCTGTATTGTGTGCTTGCTGTTCCCATGTCGTTATATTCTAATTCCTATTAACGTTTGGTCGTCAAACTGTTCGCGTCCAGCCTTCCAATCGTTTACGTTTTTGGAGAAGTTGACGCATTGAGTCTGCGTATCCTCGTTGCAGTGTTCTTGCAGCATTGCGGCGAGCCTTTTGGTGGTGAATTTTATGTCGTCGGGGCTTCCAAATTGGTCTTGTATGCCGTCGCTGCACAGATATATCATGTCGCCTTTTTGGAGGTCGAATGTGAAGGATTCAAATGGAGTGTCCTGTTTGGGATGCCGTCCGATGGGCATACGGTCGCCCTTGAGTTTGTTGATTTCGCCATTCCGCGCCACGTAGATTGAGTGGTTGGCGCAGGCGTAGCGTATTTGCGTCATCTCGTTGTTGAATACGCAGAGCGTGAAGTCCATGCCGTCGCTCACGGTGGTGTCGTCGGATTCGTCTGCTTTGGCGAGCGATGTCAGGATAAATTTGCGCAACGAGTCGAGGATTTCGCCGGGCAGGAAGTCTGAGGATATTTTTTGCTTGGACAATAGGTCTTTCAACGCCGACATCCCGAGCATCGATAGCAAACCGCCCGGCACACCGTGTCCCGTGCAGTCGGCAACGATTGCGATTTTGCAGTGGTCTGATGAGGCGCACGTGTAGAAGTCGCCGCTTACGATGTCGCGTGGGGCAAAGTATATGAAACAATCCGGAAACAACGCCTTGAACTCTGCATATTGCGGGATTACAGCGCGTTGTATCCGTTCGGCATAGTGGATGCTCGCTTTCATATCTTTGGCGGCGGATTCGTATTCCAGCGCAATGCGGGAGATTTCGTCCTGCTTTTGGGCGACAATCTGCTCCAATTCGGCAATCTGCTTTTGCTGGCTGTCGATTTCCGCCTGGAATCCAAGGGTGTCTGTCATAACGGGTTGCATACTAATTGTTTTTTATTAATTGCTATTCCCTCAAAGATTGAACCAAAAGAACATCTCTATTTACACTTTTTCGCCGGAATCCAAAGAAATATTTACACTTTTTCGAGGGAAGGTGCAATTATACTTCATCCGAAAGTGGGTGAAAAAATATAGTTTCGGAAGTATTATAATTTATAATCCATCCGAAAGTGGGTAAAAAAACATAGTTTCGGAAGCAAAATAATTTGGAGTGTTGAGGGCAAATACACGTTTTTTGAAAAATGTTGTGCGGATTTTTTTATCTTTGTGTCATTGTTTGTAACCATAATTGCTATGACCAATGACAAGCAGCAGGCGTTGATACAAATTCTCGGGATACTTAATGCGATTGCAGACAAGAAGGCGAGAGGCGAAATTATTGTCGCCATGCAAAACCTCGAAGAAGTGAAATACGAAAAAGAACCGGTCAACGAGGTGAAAGTCGAACCGGCAAATGTGTCGGAAGATTCGCTTCTCGACGCACTGCAAGGCAAATCATCACAAAATAAAAAATACAAAAGCCAACGGGATATGGATTTCAGTTACAAAAAAACGAAAACCCGCAGTTTTTCCGAATGGTGCAAGGATAATGTGGATTGGATTATGATAGCATTTTGTATTTTGACGATATTGTTTTGCATATTTGGCTAATAAAAATGGCTGTCTAAAAAGTTGGAGTGCAGGCTGCCAGCCTGCTTTACAGCATGGTAGCAGCCGAGCCGTCTGCATCCCAGCCTGCCTTACAGAAGTAGCAGACGAGCCATCTGCATCCCAACTTTTAGAAAGCCCCACAAGAAAATCAGTTATTTCTTTTTGCCGCCAAGCATCTCTGCAAGCGGTTTGTCCTTGAATGTGTGCTTGTCCTGATCCCAAAAACCAAAATCGGCGTCGTAGCACCAAGTCGTCCACGCCACATTAAATTCGTCGAAAACAGAAAGCATATCCTTTGTCCAGGCGTAGGCGAGGGCGCGATCCACTGGGCAATATACGCCCCATTCGCCGCAGAAAAGTTGGAGTCCATATTTGGCGGCTACGTCGATGGCGTCCTTCATCTCGTTGTAGATGCGGTCGCGGTTCCAAGTCTCCTTGGTGTATTGCTCGATGTGCGGTTTCACGCTGTCGGGGGCGGCGGCAAAGTCCTCCGCCGAAATCGGGATGCCGGGGTAAGTTACCTTGCCGGTGTAATCCTTGATGTTGGTCCACCACGCGCCGTAATGCGTTACAATCATCGGATTGTAATAGTGGAAACTCAGGATGAGATTCTTGTCGTTTTCAGGCACTTTGAGGTACTTGAACGTGCCAACGCCCTGCCAAAGGTTGGAGCCTATGACGAGAGTGCGCTCGGGTTCGCGGGCGCGGATTGCCTTGTGAACCTTGGCTACGAGGTCGTTCCATTGTTCGTGTTTTTCGGCGGTGGGTTCGTTCATAAATTCATACGCCACCCAGTCGGTGCTGTAATTGCAGAGCGAATCCTCCAACTGGCTCCATAGGTTGATGAGCCCCTGCTGCGCCTTTTCGTCGGTGAAGAGGGTGTTGTGTCCGCCCTCGTTGCCGGCGTTGAAATAATGCGCACGTATGATGTGAAGATCCACGATGGCGCGGATGTTGTATTTGCGGGCGAGGTCGAGCGCGTTGCGGAGCAGTGCCCAAGCCTCGGGGAGTTTGTTGCCCTGCTCGTCCCAAAACTGTTCCTCGTCGATGGGGATGCGCACGTGGTCGAATCCAAGGCTGTCGAGCCTTGCAAAATCGTCCTCCTGAATGTGCAGACGACGTTTTTCGCCGCGTTCGGTGCTCTGCGAAAGCCAGTGGCTGAGGTTGGTGCCGCGCTTGATATGGAAGCCCTCCTTCTTTTCGGGCTGAGTGCCGCAAGACGCTATCACAAAGCAAATTGCGAGCATTGTAAAAAATAATTTTCTCATTTGTAATTGGTGTTGGTTAGTATGATGGGTTTTTGTTGCTGTTATTATGCGCAAATGTAATTTTTTTTTCGTGAGATGGGCAATAGGGGAGGGGAAAATTAATTACACTTTTCGAGGATGTTTAAAAATTGTTTTTATCTTTGTGTCATAATTTATAGCCATAAATCTGAATGTTATGACAAATGACGAATACATCGACAAGCAACAAGCGTTGTCTCAAATTCTTGACATACTCAATGCGATTGCAGCTAAGAAAGCCAACGGTGAAAAAATAAGACGCCAATACAAAACCGAACCAGACCCACAGGAACGGTCGTTGGGCGAACAGGCAGGTGAGTTGACAAATAAGGCGACGAAAGCGTTTCAAGAGGGACGGTATGACGACGCCAAAAAGTATCTCTATGGCGTATTGGAAATAATTGACCAACTGCCTGACAATAATGACCACCGAGAGGCAAAGGCATATATGTTGAATATGCTCGCAGGTGCGGAGTGTCGGCAGGGCTTGTTTGATGAGTCAGTCAAGCATCTGCGCGAAGCCATCTCAATATGCGAAAAATTGCCTGACACCATCAAATATCAGTACGACAAAGAAACATTCGAGGACAACCTCGAAGATGTGGAGCATAAAATGAAACAAGCCAACGAGCATAAAGCCGAAATGGACAAGGAGTCCGACGAATCGTTGCTCGACGCCCTGCAAAACAAATCCTCAAAAGACAAAAAATACAAAAGTCAAAAGGACATCGAAGCCAATTATCATTTTACCAACGAAAAACCGAAGGGGTCTGACGACGTAACAATGAGACTGGTGTTGCTCCTGGTAATGGTCGTGTTAATTTTTGTGCTGCTGAAATTCTGTTGATAGTTTTTCGGGGGGGGTAAAAAAAGTGTTTGGAAACATTATTTTTGTAGTAAAAAAAGTGTTTGGAAACATTATTTTAATTTGTTTTTTCGGGGGAATCCTGAGAAAAATTTACACTTTTTCGGGGGAATGCTGCAAAAAAATTACACTTTTTCGGGGGAATGTGTTTTTATACTTCATCCGAAACTATATAAAAAAAAATAGTTTCGGAAGCAAAATAATTTGTCAAGTGTAGGCTTATAGGTAAAAAAAAGTGTTTGGAAACATCTTTTTTGGGGTGAAAAAAGTGTTTCCAAACATTATTTGCACTTAAAATCGCTTTATGTGATTCTTATGTGACGGTTATGTGACTGAGAGGGCAAAAATGTGTATTTGTAAAAAGTTAAATTATTGATAATCAATGGTTTGTTTTTTGAGTTTTATGTGACGGTTATGTGATAATTGCTAAAAAATGCACAAGAAGCAAGAGGCGGTTTTGGTTTTCTGTGCACGTTTTTGATTATCTTTTTCCTGTTCCTTTGCAATAGACGCATTTCATCGTGCCGTCGCAGGCGGTGCAAAGCACACCCAATGAAGAAGAGTCGTACTTCCAATTGTTGTTTTGCATTCCCCATGTACTGCCGTCGGGGGCGGTAACTATTTCGGAGCAATGGGAGCATTTATAATTTCCATCTATCTTTGAACCTTTGCACCATGTACAGACAAATTTGCTGATGTGTGAAAACCAATACTTCTCCCATGCCCCGTACTTTTGACCTCTCGAATCGACAAAATAACAGTCTCGGCAGTCTTGGCACACGCCCGTCCCGTCGCAATATGCGCATTTGCCCAAGACGTAATTCAGGTTGTCGGATGACGAATATGGTGCGTTATTGTTGGATGCCGCCGAATATTGCTCGCCTTCAATTCCAAGTTCACCGTTGCAAGATGGGCAGATTTTGTGCCTTTCGTGGTCGAGGCAATGGTTTTCTCGGCAAAGGGGGCACTGGCTGCTTTTGGTACATTTTAATGAATTACAATTTGGATGGTATGAATGGTCCCTGACATATCCTCTGCCATTGCACACAGAACAGGATGATTTTATAGGCGTAGAAACGGGAACTATGTTAAATCCGCCGTCGCACGAGCATTTTTTATGCTTTATGTCGTGGTCGAGGCAATGTTTCTGGTAACATATTGTGCAGAAATGAGATTTGCAGTTTTTGTGGCGTGTGGGGTCAAATACGGCCTCATATCCTGACCCTTTACAAAAATGGCACACTCTTTTTTTCTTATATCCCTGACCACTACCAGACGAGGCGTAGTTGCTGGACGAAGCATAATTACCCGATGAGCCGTAATCACTTGCCGTGTATTGCGAATTGTCGTCTTGCGGATGCCACGTTTCGTAAACGGTGCCGACACATTCCATAACGTCAACCGCCGCCTCCGCGATGTTGGCAAATGTGCTCCAAAAGTTTTTGCGGCGTTGCTGCTTGTCTGTGGAGGTGGATGCGACGTTGTTGGAGGTTGTTGTTTGTGATGGCCTTGTGAGTTCGGCGTAACGATTGGCAGCTGTTTCGTTGCCGAGGTCGGCGGCTTTTTTGTACCATTTCAACGCCTCGTCCATATTTTTTTCAACTCCCGTACCTTGTTCGTAGCAAATGGCAAGGTTGGAACACGCATCAGCGTGATTAAGATTGGCGGCTTTTTTGAAATATGTAGCGGCAGATTTCAAATCCTGCGGAATGCCGTCACCGTTGTAATACGCTATTGCAAGCATGTTCATTGCGTCCGAATTGTTTTTGGCGGCGGCTTTCTTGTACCAGTACACGGCTTTCGAAACATCTTTTGCAGTCCCTTCCCCATTGTGGTAAAGGACGCCTGTGTGGTACATTGCCTCGGTGTGCCCGAGTTGCGCCGCCTTCCTGAGCGTCGCGAAACATTTGTCTAATTTTTCAACTGCGGCATACATTACAGCGAGTTCAAAAAGTTTTTCGGTATTGTTTGAATTTGCGTATTTTTTCTCCATTGCGGGAAGGTTGCGCTCGGCGATGATTTTGTCTATGGTTGGTTTTAGCCTGGCGATTCCGTCTTGGGCTTGCTTCCTGTGGACAGTGTTTTCATCAACGTCGGCGGCTAAATAATAATTGTAGGCTTTTTCATAGTCGGGCCGCGTTTCGGTCGTGCCGTTTTCGTATATTTCGCCGAGAGTCACTAACGACAGGTATTTGTAGTACGTTTTTTTGCCATTGGCGGATTTCTCGAAATAAGCGATTGCTTTTGTATATCGCTGGCGATTCTTGTATATATCAGCCAGCCAATAAAATGCTTCGTCCTCATTGTTGTCAGCCGCTTTGAGATACCACTTTTCCGCTTCGTCCAAATTATGTGGATATCCTGATTTGAAGTGCTTGATTTTGGCAAGTATTAAATACACCGGCGCGTAATCCTGTGCGGCGCATTTTTCGTAGAAAGGCAGTGCCATTTTGTGTTTTCCATTTGCATTCAGATATTCAGCATATTCAAACTGTCCTTTTGCCTCGCCGGTCATTGCAGCGTTTTTCAGGTAAATGCCTTTCTTCTTGTAGTTTTGCTCTGCCTTGTCAATCCACTCGTCGGCGGTGAGGCCTTTGTAGGTCTGCGCAGTGGTGGACAGGACAATGGAAATTGTGAGGAGAAATGTTAATACTCTTTTCATAATTGGTGATTTTTAATGAGTAAAAACCGCTGCAAGAATTGCCGTGCGAAAATTCTTGCAGCGGCTTGAAAAAAAATTAGTGCGCTGCGTGTACTGCGATTCCTGCCGAGAAGGTGAAGCCTCCGCAGGCATTGGTTACCTCGTTAGAATAACCAACGCCAGCCTTGAAGTCAACCATTCTGCAAATCGGGTACTTGATGCCGGCGGTCAGTTCAAGGAGTCCGCATGTGGCGGTTCCTTCTGAGTCCAAGACGTTCTGTTGAGGATAGGTCTTGGTGTCGGTGTTGGCTTCCTGTTTGAGGATGTTGTCGCCGAAGATTGCGCTCCAACGCACTGTGGCAAAAGGAACTACCTTTGTCTTTTCGAGTGGGAGATAGAAATCCATATCCCATGTGGCTACTACGTGGATGTCCCTGTCGTCCTGCTTGATGCCGAAAAGCACTCCGGCATAGAAGTTTTCGTTGAGGCGGTAGCCGCCGCCGAGACGTGTGATCATCATTGGCTTGCGGGTTTCTGACCACGAGAAATCCACGCCGCGTTCTTGAACCTTGAAAGCAACGCTGGTAACATCGTAGTTCACCTGCCAACCGCTGCCAAGCGGCTCGTTGTCTTGGGCGTTTGCAACGCCGAAAAGTGCCAATGCAAGGCACAGCGAGAATAGTAACTTTCTCATTTTGATGTAATAAAATTGGTTGAAAAACAATCCGCCGAACGCTCACCAAAACTCGGAATTAACAAAAAGAAAAGACGTGGGAGTTT
>DGIK01000133.1:9521-10756 GCA_002393195.1 Bacteroidales bacterium UBA3824
ATGAGATAAGCAACGCAAATGTCCACGTCTATAAAAGGCATATATTATAAAGATAATACAATAATGCCTGTACATACGTACTACGTGAACGTCCCGTTGCCGTGTCTCTACGGAGTTACAAGTTTGCGAAGTTTGCGCTGAGTAGATGATACGTCAATAAAAACGTCCTTGGAATCTCCATCGGCTGTATTCGTTGCCGCGAATATCCATCGGCAAATATAGAGAAATTTGTTTGAATTGTGCAAGAAAAAATGGAAAAATTTTTGAAAAAAGTTTTAACTGATTGAAAATTAAAGGATTGTAATAATGTTTTTTCGCAATCGCAAAATATTACTGAGCAAAAATTTGCACGGCATATAAAAATCTCCTATCTTTGCACTATCTGATAACAAAACGTAATTCGCAATGAAAACAACTACAAATAAGAAAGAACGTCCCGTTGCCGTGCGTTATCGTGATATGGTGAAAGGGATGGACAATGCCGAAAAAATTGAACTTATGTTTGTCCTTATAGAAAGTATGAGGACGTCAGAATCCGTGGATTCTGAATCTGCACACGAGTTGATACCACCGTACACGAAGGAAGAAATTTATGCACGGATTGCGCAATCCAAGCGTGATTCTGCCGCAGGTCTCGGTCAAGAAAGTGAAGAAATGTTTCGCGAATTAGAAGATGAGTTTGCAAAAGAAGATTACCTACTTGAAATGGGGAAAACGGTATGAAAGTAATTTGGATGCCATTGGCGAAAGAAAAATTGCGTGACACGTCCGACTATATACGTAAAGAGTTCGGCAAAAAGATCAGAAACGAATTCATACAAGGAGTTCGTCATACAAGCCGTCTGATAGGAAATAATCCATACATTGGCAAAGTAGAACCGTACCTGGACGAATTGCCGGACGGTTTTCGTAGTATTGTTGTCAGTCGTCTAAACAAGATAGTCTATCGCATACTTGAAGACCGCATAGAAATCTCCGATTTTTGGAATTGCCGTCGCAATCCTAAAAATCTTGTTTCTAACATTATGAAACAATAGGAAAGGCAGAAGCCCTACCCAAAACAACGCACGGAACATTCCAAATATTCCGTGCGTTTTTATTATAAAAAATCTCAATCTCTTAGAACAGCGAGAATACGAGCGTCAAGCCTGCAACTACTACTGAAACCATGCTCATCAACTTAATCAAGATGTTGAGCGAAGGTCCTGATGTATCCTTGAACGGGTCGCCAACGG
>DGIK01000221.1 GCA_002393195.1 Bacteroidales bacterium UBA3824
GAGCGGCAATGTATGGGAGTGGTGTTCAGATTATTACGACAAGACATACTATACCAAAAGCCCTCAGGCAGACCCGTTCAACTCTGTGCCTTCCACTTACAGAGTGCTGAGGGGCGGTTCGTGGCATTACCAGGTGGAGCACGCCACCGTTACTTCTCGCGACGGTCCAGAGCCGGCATACACCAATTTTAATTATGGCATAAGACTTGCACGTAATGCACAGTAAGAACCCATGAATTAAAATCGTATTGAAATATGAGACAATTAGGTGTAATAAGCAGAACATTGCTTGCAGCGATAGCCTTCTCCGCCCTTGGGGTGGGGGAGGCGGTTGCGCAGAGTACCAATCCGCCCGACATGATTTTTGTAAAAGGCGGCACGTTCAAGATGGGCAGCAATGACGGTTATGCTGACGAGGCTCCGGTGCACAGCGTTACGCTTAGCGACTTCTACATCGGCAAATATGAAGTTACTGTGGCACAATACAGACAGTTTTGCAATGCCACCGGACACAAATTTCCCGATGCTCCAAAGCCTGCATGGTATGAGGAGCACGACAATGCTGTGCAGTGGCAATGGAACGACACATACCCTATTGTCAATGTTACATACTTCGACGCCATTACATATTGCAAATGGCTTTCTGAGTTTACCGGCGAGACCTACACCCTGCCCACCGAGGCGCAGTGGGAATATGCAGCCCGGGGCGGTCACAAATCCAAAAATTACAAATACTCTGGCTCCAACGACATCGACGAAGTGGCATGGTACGACGAGACCACACGCGAGCGCGGTCCGAGGTCTGTGGGAAGGCTCAAGCCAAACGAACTCGGCATCTACGATATGAGCGGCAACGCCTGGGAATGGTGTCTCGACTATTGGGGCAAATATTCGAGCAAATCAGAAAAAGACCCTTCAGGCCCAGCACAAGGCGGCTACAAGGTAATCCGTGGCGGCAGTTGGTATTATGTAGAGGATATGGCAAAACTCACGTCAAGGGACGGCCCAAAACCAAGGGATACCAATTTCAATTATGGATTCCGTGTGGCTAAATCCGTTAAAAAATAACGAAAACATTTAAGATGGTAAAGAGGCTTTGTTTGATATTGGCAGTCTGCGCATTGCTGATAATACCGATAGAAAGTTTTGCTCAGCTTAATACGAAGGTTACTATTTCGCCTCGTATTAAGGTGGGCTGGACTTTTTTTTCGGGTTTCGACTATGGCATCGAGCTAAATGTCGGTATGTTTACCATCAAGAAACAAAATCCAGAAATCAATGTCGGCTTCGCCCCGCAGTATCTTTTTGTCAACTACAAAGGCAATGTGCACAGCCTTCTCACGATGAATCTATTTCTCGAGGCTGACACTTACCGACTGATGGCTGGCATGGGTCAGGCGTTCACCAAATGGGGATTCATGGGGCGCAATTCCAACAAGGCGTTTGGATATAATGTAGCCCTCGGTCTCACAACCGAGAGTAGTCATACGCCGTGGGTGGAGGGCGACGTATTCATATTGAAAAATGGTTACTGGGAATTTTACGGTCGTCCCTATTACCTTTCCACATCAATGTTTTTCCGCGAGGCAGACCCGTACATTGTGTATCAAAAAAAATAAACGTAGAGACGCACGGCCGTGCGTCTCTACCGTTAAAATCGTTTTGTCTTGTTGATTTCTGTAATTTCCTTCAAGTGGTCGATTACAAATTGTTGAGCTTCCTTTGAGTACAAAACTTTGGTGAGTGTGGCTCCGTTGCTCTGAAATTCTTTAAATTGTATTCCGAGTGCAGCGCCCTGCTCAGTGGGGATTATCTTCCTGCGCACACGGTCTATCATACCGAATGCGTTGAGTACTTCTATTGCGCTGATTGCCTTCAATTTGCGCATCTTGGACGACGGGCGCAGATGGTTGAGCATATTGCAGATGTCGGCGAGAGAAATAGGTTTTTCGGAGAGTTTTATTTTTTTGAGTTCATTGTCCGTTAGTTCAAATTCTATCAACTCGTCGTCATCGTCCTCCTTTTTAGATTTTTCATTTGATTCGAGCCTGCTGATTTCGTTTTTGATGTATTCCGACAAAAATTCCAACTGCCTCGACACCTTATAATCATATATCACCTCCCTCGTGCTTATGGGCTTGCCGTTGACGGGGTTGATGCCCTCCACGAGTTTGTCTATGTAGTCCTTGGATTTTTTGAGGTCTGCAATCAGGCTCTCAGGATTAGTTTTTTTCATGTTGTAACCATTGATTATTTTTAATTTACAAAAGTAGTGATATTTTTTAATCCTACAAAATAAAAATTGATTTTTTTAAAGTTTAATGTAATTTTAGGAAAAAAAGTTACTAATTGTCAAATATTTTCGGGGAATGTTTTGGAGTAATTAGGAACAATCGTTATATTTGCGGATGGTATTAAAAACAGAAACTATGGAAGATTCTCTTACGATAGATATGCTGCGCGACTTTGCACAAAAGACAATGGTACCCGGCAGCAAAGTATGGCTCTATGGTTCTCGGGCGCGGGGAGACAATGGCCCCAATTCCGATTGGGATCTTCTTATCCTTCTCGACAAGGACAAGATAAGCCACGACGATTTTGCCAAGTACGGATTTTCGTTTATAATGTATGGAACTCTGCACGATGCGGACGTGAGCCCGCAACTTTATACTTTCTCGGATTGGGAAAGATGTAGGATTTCGCCATATTATCAGAATGTAGAAGAAGATAAAAAAGCAATATATGGGACTTAATGTCCTAAACAAAGAATATGTTTTAACCGGCTGGATTGATGTAGAGTCTGCACATTTTTTTGCCGAGTTGGAGTCTTTGCGTGATGCGGCGGATTATAATGTTTTTTTTCAAGCCACCGAAGAAGAAATTATGGAATACCGCCCAATGGTTGATACTTTTATCGCGGACATTAAGAATTTGATAGGAGAGATTTGATTTAGTGTGATTATTTACGAAATGCAGTATATTTGAAAAATACTTGCTGAAAAATTTGGCGGGAATCAAAATTTGTATTTTCTTTGCCGTTGAAAATATTGACAAAAACGAAAGAGTGTTTGCTTGAGCCGATTAACAGAAAAAGACCAATAAAAAACAGAAAACATCGGCTTAGGCAAATTCTCACATTCTCATAAAGGGTGTGGGCTTCCTTTATAGTGTTTTCAGGCTTTGGTCGGCCTTCTGTTAACTATTGGGTAGTCTGCGTCCCTTCTTTTTTTGCCACATTGTAGAAAACATTTTCGAATCTGACTTGAAAAACAAAGTTGACGAGGTAATAAATGACATGTCAACGAGACAGAAAAATCAAAAAAGAATTAATAACAATAAAAAAACAGGAAATCATGGGATTATTCAAACCAAGTTGTCCTTACTGTGGTTCGGATGACGTAACACGGACTAACATTGCAGAAAAGGTTGGCTCAATGATAGTAGGCAGTGCGGCCAGAAGTTTGCTGAGTATGATAACAGGTATTTCCACGAGACCGATGGGACGACTCCCAGGTGAAAAAGAGCCAACACATTATAAATGTGATTGCTGTCACCGCACTTGGAAGAGTGGTGAAGAAGATTTCATCCGTTCTGGAGGAAAAACTCGAGATGAAGAGTTGCTACGGCAAGAGTTACAACAGCAAGCGGAGATAAGATCAAAATACAAGTTGGAAGATGTATTTCCAGAAATGATTAAAGTCGAAGGGAATCCGAATATTTCTAGTTTTTACATCGGAAAATATCCCGTAACAAGGGCACAATGGGCAGCCGTAATGGGCATTGATCCAGAAGGAAGAGAACGACAACCTGTGGTATGTGTTTCTTGGCATTATTGCCAATCTTTCATTGAGAAACTTCATTCTATGTCAGGACGTAAATTTCGTTTGCCCAAGGAAGCGGAATGGGAGTTTGCAGCGCATGGAGGCAATATGACCCACAATTATATGTATAGTGGGAGCAATAACATTGCCGAAGTAGCGTGGTATGACTGCAATTCAGGCGGAACACCACATCCTGTCGGTCAGAAGAAACCTAATGAACTCGGCATCTATGATATGTCGGGTAATGTTTGGGAATGGTGTGAAGATTTGTATTCAACCTCAGAGAACCGCCGTATTATACGTGGAGGCTCTTGGTACAACGTCGAATCCCTCTGTGCCATCCACACACGTCGCAGCAACTTTCCAGACAGCGTTCCCGACTATTACGGCTTTCGTCTTGCTATGGATGCATAATCGAAATTATTAACAATCAATCAGCACTCATAATAATTAAGTTTTGGGTGCTGATTAATAAAAAAAGATAAAAATGGAACTAACAAGAACAATTCACCCAATTGGACAAGGCGGTTTCTATACCGAAACCTTGAAGGATGGCGACGATGAAATCAACGTGGTCTATGACTGTGGTGGTTTTAATAGACTTGACAACTCGCCATTGATGAACAATTATATAGTCCAAAATTTAGAAAAGGACAAAGAAATTGATATCGTATTTATTTCCCATCTTGATTGGGATCATATTAATGGGTTAGAATGCCTATTGGCTCATTGTAATGTCAAATATCTGTTTCTTCCTCAGTTGACAGAAGATGAAAAATATGCTATCATATTGTATAATATGTACGTATTAGGAATTAGTTTTACACGTTATTTCACTTTTTACAAATTTCTTTTTAAAATACTTATAGGAGTGATAAGTAGTGATACGACAAAAATTGTTTGGGTTAGCAAAAGCACAAATATCTCCATTATTGGTATTAGAAATGACATAGACATCAAAAATATAAATTTAAAAAACGGTGAGTACCTTAAAAAAGGAACAAGGATTCATTTCCATCATAAATGGTTTTATATTCCGTACAATCCGCCTGCCCCACAAAACACAGGCAAAAATATAAAAGACGAATTCAATAAATTGTTTCCAAATGTTGATTTTAAGGATTTACCGAATAAAATGAAAGGAAATCTGCAACAATGTAGAGGAATATACAAAAGTTGTTTTGTGGATCAGAATTCTTGTTCTATGACTTTGTTTTCAGGAAGTATAGAAACAAAGATGTATTATATAGGAATTGAATGTTTCAAAAATAACGACAATGCCAATTGTTTATATATGGGAGACTTCGTAAAAGACTACATAGATAACCTTATATGGTTTTATAGAAAATATTGGAAAGTTATTGCAACAATACAAGTTCCTCATCATGGTTCTAACGACAACAATTCCTACAAATTATATGAATATGCGTATCGTGGTTTTATATCGGTAGGAAGTACAAATAAAGATCATCCCGGAAACACAACAATGATTACCATGACAAATCATAGATGCCAATCATTAATTGTTACTGAAGAACCAAGTACAAAGAAAATATTTCATTATACGGATGTGGACTTTTTTGATTCAAATCAAGAAATTATGAATAGTAAGAAAAACAAGAAAGTCAACAAAAACGGCAAGTCATCTAAAACAGAAGAACAAACAGACGAATTAGTAAGTGAGCAAAAGCCAGAACAAGAACAGACGACAGAGATTAAATAAATATTTTTGGACGACAGACACGACGGGGCGGATGCGTGAGTGTCCGCCTATTTTTTGTAAAAAACTCTCGATAAATTTTGCACTACCACAGAAATAACTTATATTTGCAGTGTAACAAAATCCACAAAAAAACAAAGATTATGGAAACAAAAACCATCAGTGTAGCGGTCAAGATACCCAAATCGTATCGGGTAGGATTGTTGCAGCAACAACTCACTGCATACGCGCAGGTATTGATTGCGCAATCGAAACCGAAAAAACGCCGTTACCGACATGAAGCATTACGTGGCATTTTCAAGACAGATGCAACCGAAGAAGAACTCATCGAGGATTATCTTCATGAGAAGTACAACATTAACAATGAATAGTTATGAAAAAATATAAATTATGTCGCCGACAGAGTTCGTGAATAAGTATTTATAGAAAACTGCTACTTATCTTACCGTGGGTTCACACCCACGGCTAAAATATGTCACCCCTACGGGGTTAGGCTACCGATTACAATCTGAAACCAAGTTCTGAAAGGACGAAATATAATAGACGGGGGTGTGAACCCCCGGCACAATGCGTATTAACGGCACAAATTTTCCGTCGGTCGTTCAACGGTTGGCGGAGAGGGTATTAATTCAGTACCAACGTCGGATTAAGCATCAACGTGTCAATGATTTGATGATAAACATTGCTTTCGGCAATCAGGGTAATTGACATTACCTTGTTGCCGGCATCTTTTGAGGACGCTCCGCAATGATAGATTTTTTCGGCTGATGTTTTGTAGTCGATAATGATATAGCGATCGTGAAAAATGCCGCAAGTCTTTGTAAAAGTGATATTTGTATTTGGATATTGCTTCGTGAAATCGTCGTAGTCGCTTTGCGATAGACCTTTGCCCATATTGTCGCTGAAAATAGTTATCGGAATGTTTTGGGCAACATCTTTGAGCAATACGAGAGTTTTGACACCGATGTAATTGTCAATTACAAAAATTGATTTCTTTGCCGATGCGTAAATATTAGAGTATGCAATATTTGCGTCAAACGATTCTCCATTGAGGATAAGATATTCGCGGCGAGTCTGCGGGTCGGTGAAATCTTGGATGAATTTCGACAAATCCGCCTTTGTAACCATATTCTGTTTGATTTCGGCAATGTCTTCGGTGTTTTTTGCGGTCTGCAAAGAAAGTTGCAACAATTCTCGTCCGCCGACAAGACTTCTGTTTTCGCTAATAAAATCCTTCATTTCCTTGAATGTTCTTATCAACGCCTTGCTCTGCCGTACCGCCAAGTCACCTTTGAGAACGGTCATAAGCATATAAATTCCCTGCTCTGTGAATACGTATGGAAGTTTACGTGTGCCGCCCCATCTTGATGTCAAATTTTTTGATATCAAGATTCCATCATTTTGATTATCATCTGATAATGAGTTAATTGCATTTAATTTTGAGGTCAAAAATTTTGACCTCAAAATTTCTTCATACTCTTCTTTGGTCAGTTGAAACCTGAAATCATCGTCAAATTTTTGTATATTATTCTTTACTTGTTGGTTGAATGACCTTGTTTCGTAGCCGTAAATTTCGGCAAGGTCGGAGTCAATCATAACTTTCAACCCTCTAACTGTAAAAATCAGGTTCTTTATGTGGTCTGTATTTTCAATCATATTTGATGTGCTTGCTAATTTTTCACGCCGTAAAGATACAAAATAATTTGTATTGATACCAAAATTACCTATTTTTGCAGTGTAACAAAATCCACAAAAAAACAAAGATTATGGAAACAAAAACCATCAGTGTAGCGGTCAAGATACCAAAATCGTATCGGGTAGGATTGTTGCAGCAACA
The DNA here is from genome assembly GCA_002393195.1 of Bacteroidales bacterium UBA3824. Lineage (GTDB taxonomy): Bacteria > Bacteroidota > Bacteroidia > Bacteroidales > UBA3824 > UBA3824. The sequence goes on from DGIK01000221.1 coordinate 7,379, forward strand.
ACTCACTGCATACGCGCAGGTATTGATTGCGCAATCGAAACCGAAAAAACGCCGTTACCGACACGAAGCATTGCGGGCATTTTTAAGACAGATGCAACAGAAGAAGAACTCATTGAGGATTATCTTCAAGAGAAGTACAACATAAACAATGAATAGTTATGAAAAAATACAAATTATGTCGCCGACATAGTTCGTGAATAAGTATTTATAGAAAACTGCAACTTATCTTACCTATTTTATTTCACCCCTACGGGGTTTGGCTACCGAATACAATCTGAAACTAAGTCCTGAAAGGACGAAATATCATAGCCGGGGGTGTGAACCACCGGCACAATGCGTATTAATGGCACAAATTTTCCGTCGGTCGTTCAACGGTTGGCGGAGAGGGGATTTTTTTCAAATAGATGCGAAATCATTTTTTCACTGCTATTATCTTTTCTCCAAAAAATGTTGTCAGTAGCGAAATCGTTCTCAGCGTAAAATTGTGCTGACCGCTGAGCCATTTGGTGATTTCGCTTGGACGTTTGCCAAGTTTGCGGGCAAATTCGAGTTTCGTAAGTCGGTGTTTTTTCATCAGGTTGTCGATGCGGTTTGAAATCTCAACTTCAAAATCGATTTCCTGTTTGATTTCGGGCGGCACTTGCGAAACCATCTGGCTGAATGTTGCGTTCATTGTTTTCATAGGTCAAAGTTTTTGTCGGTTTTGATTGTGTTTTTGGTAATGACGATGGTTTTGTTTCTGATACCTTCTTTGATTAGGTTGTCAAATTTTTGAAGGGTCAGAACGTAACCATTCAACTCGCTGTCCTGTTCGTATGTTTTGGATTTTTTTACGCCGCCATTTCCCAAAATTAGGATTTTGTCTGACAGCCGCAGACAATATAGTCGTAGTTTGGAAGTTACCACTGGCAGTGCCACGACATTGTCGTTCATTTTGCCTTCCGGTCTAAAAAACCTTTCCAATGCGCCTAAATCTGCAATTTTGTTCAAAAAGCCAACAATACGCATCAAGTCGGGGTTGAAGTCCACTTCGTCTTTAAATTTGTTGTAGAATTTTTCAAACTCGGTTTCATCATCCGACAAGAATTGAATTGTGTACAGCGTACATTCTTTTGCTTGATTTACCAATACTAATTCTGCATTGCTCATAGTCGTTAGTTTTTAATTATGTTGCAAATATAATTCAAAAATTTTAGTTATAAGTGAAATGCTTGTTTTTTAACGTTTTTTATATTAACGTAATTTTGTGGAAGCGGATGCGTGAGTGTCCGCCTTTTTTGCGTATTTTTTTCAATGAAATCTTTTTGCTGATAGCAAACTTTGGATTATATTTGCAAAAAAGTAATTATTATGTGTAGTTGGAATCCGATGAAACACCTTATCACTTTCATCGCCATTATGCTGCTTGCCATTGGCGTTATGGCGCAGGGCAAAAATGCCTTTGTGGATTTGGGGCTTAGCAGCGGTACTCTGTGGGCGGCATGTAATGTGGGCGCAAAGTCGCCCGAACAATTTGGCGATTATTTTGGCTGGGGCGAGATTGTGCCGCATTTTTATAAGGGCAAGTGGTCTAAGCCGTTGGAGGATGGGTATTACGGATACGTTTGGCCTAATTATAAATATTGCAACCACAGTTTCAAGTTATTGACAAAGTATTGCTGCCAAGAAGAATATGGCGACGATGGTTTTACCGATTATCGCATTATGCTCAATCCCGATGATGACGCCGCCTCTGTCATTATGGGCAAAAAATGGTGTATGCCCACCGAGGAGCAGTGGCAGGAATTGATTGACGAGTGTCAATGGTCTTGGACTGACAATTACAAAAACACCTCGGTCGCAGGTTATATAGTTGCCAATAGACATAAAAACAAAGTCCATATTTTCTTGCCGGCGGCGGGTTTCTATGACCGTAATTTGTTTCATCAGGGCGGTATTACCGGCGACTATTGGTCGTCGTCCCTCGATAGAAACAATTCCTCATACGCCCGGTTTGTAAGTTTTCACGATAATAATTGCGACATCGTGAGCAACAACAGGTGTTATGGCATTTCGATTCGTGCGGTGCGAGTGCCTGGCGACGAGGTGTCGCGTTAATAATCCAATTCCACAACCGTGATGCCCGCGCCGCCGAGGTCTATCTTTTCGTCGTGGCAGGTTTTCACAATTGGCTGCACGCGGAGGTAGTCGCGTATCATTGAGCGTAGTGCGCCCGTGCCTGTGCCGTGGAGTATCTTGATTTCGCGGTGTCCTGTGGTGAGGGCTTGGTCGATGTATTTGGCAACTTTTTCGAGTGCCTCGTCGCCACGGAGTCCGCGCACGTCGAGCCCTTGAAGGTAGCCGCCTGATTTCTTTTCGGTCTGGAAGTTTACGTTGACAATCTGTTTTTTGGCGTCGTCGGTCTTCTTGTCGGAGGCCTTGGCGCGTTTGAGCCGTTTGATGTCCACAAATGATTGCATCCCGCCCATTTGCAACAATGCCTTGCCGTCCTTGATGTCGATGATGGTCATCGGCGTGGCTCCGCCGTCGAGATATACGGTGTCGTTGGGCTGCAACGGGCGCTCCTGGGGTTTGGCAACTTTTTGAGCGATGGCGGCGGCTTGCTGCGCCTTTTCCTCGCGGCGACGGGCGCGGCGTTCTGCGCGTTCAGATTGTTTGCGCTTCATGCGCTCGATGGTCTCGTCGATTTTGTTGTCCTCTTCCTCAAACTGTTGCATCGCTTGTTGCTTGAAGTCGTCGAGTTGCTTGCGGAGGTCGCGGGTCTGCGTCTTTTCGGCTTGGGCGTTTTTGATTTCGAGGATGGTGCGCTCTATCATGCGGTTGGTATTGCTTATTATCTCCTCGAATTTGGTTTTGTATGCACGGAGCAGGTTGCGACGCTCGGTGAGTGTAAATTCAGTTTGGTCGATGTATTGCTGCTCCTGTCGGATGAGGTTGTTTTCGCGGTTTTGGGCGTTGGTGAGCGTGATGGAAAGTTTGCGTTTTTCCTCGTCGAGTTCCTGTATGCGCCGCTCGTAGTCGATGTGGTCGCGTCCGGCTATCTGTTCGGCTTTGGCAAGAAGACGCTCGTCTATGCCCATTCTACGCGCCATCTCAAATGCAAACGAATTGCCTATCTTGCCTATCTCCAATGCGAACAGGGGGCGCATATTCGTATTGTCGTACATCATCGCACCGTTGGCGATGCCGTCGGTTACGGTAGCGTAGTTTTTGAGGTTGGTATAATGCGTTGTGATGACGCCTTTCACCTTGCGCCTATTGAGTTCGTCGAGTATTGCTTCGGCTATTGCGCCGCCCAAGATGGGTTCTGTTCCCGACCCAAATTCGTCTATCAAAATCAGCGAGCGTTTGCTTGCGTGGTCGAGAAATTGTTTCATATTTCTCAGATGGCTGCTGTATGTGCTGAGGTCGTTTTCGATGCTCTGTTCGTCGCCGATGTCTATGAAAATGTCGTTGAATATGCCGAGCGTCGAGTTTGCGCTTGCTGGCGTCAGTAGTCCGCATTGATGCATGTATTGCAGGATGCCAACTGTCTTCAGGCACACTGACTTGCCGCCCGCGTTGGGTCCCGAAATCATTATCATCCTCTGATTCTGCGTGTCTATCTCGATGTCGAGGGGGACGGTTTTTTTGCCTTCCGATTTCAATGCCTGTTCCAAAATAGGATGGCGTGCGATGCGGAGGTCGATGGTGGGGGTATCTACAAGGTGCGGCATGTCGGCGTTCATGTCGATGGCAAGACGAGCCTTGGCTCTTGCAAAGTCGAGTTCGGCGAGGGTTTCGTTGGCGTCCATGAGGTCGGGGATGCACGGGCGCACTTTTTCGGTGATTTCGGTGAGTATCTTGATGATTTCGCGCCGCTCGGCAAATTCGAGTTCGGTGATGGCGTTGTTGAGTTCCACACTTTCCAACGGCTCTATGTATGCGGTCTTGCCGGTGGCTGATTCGTCAAACACTATGCCCTGCAATTTGCGCTTGTTGGCGGCTTGGATGGGGATGAGGGGCTTGCCGTCGCGGATGTTTACTTCTGCATCGGCATCGCACCATCCTTGCGCCTTGGCTGTGCGGAGCAGTCGGTTGGCTACCGACGATATGGATGCGCGTTTGTTGCGGATTTCTTGGCGGATGTGGCGGAGTTCGGGCGTGGCGTCGTCGCGGATTTCGCCGTTGTCGTCCATGACGCGGCTTATGTGTTGCAGCAATGGATGTTGCACGACAATGCCTGCGCACAATTCCCTGAGCGCGGTGAATTGGTGGTCGGGTGTGCGCTTAAAAAATTTTATGATGTTTTTGATGGTGTCGCAACTCCTTTTGAGGTCGTACAATTCCTGTCGAGACAGGTATGTATTGCCGATGGCGATGCGCCGTAGCCCTTGGCGGGTGTCGTAGTAGTTGTCTTGTGGAAAATCTTTGGACAGAAGGCAGATTTCCATAAACTCTTTGGCACGGCTCAGTTGAGTGCTGATGAGCGCAAGGTCTGTCGAAAATTTCATCTCCTCCACTTTGCTCTCGCCGAGAGAGCCGAGGCATTTGTCTTTCAGTATGTTGCGCAGTTTGTGAAAACCCGTCTTCTGTTCAAAGTTGTGTGGATAAATCATTGTTTGGTGTTGTCGTTGTCTTTCTTTTTGACTTCCTTGGTGTCGTCCTTGGGCTGTTGTTTTTTCCTGAAACATTCTTTGAGCCTCAGAAAGCGTCTTTTGGGTCTTAATCGTAATCCCTCCTCTGTTATTTCGCAGATAATCTCTTTGGATTTTGGCTCTGAGTATTCAAACTTTTTGTCCATTTCGGTTGGCCATTCGCCCTGTTCGAGTTCTTTCTTGTATTTCTCTATATAAACGAGTTCTTCAAACATCTGTTTCTTGATGTATGTCTCGCGGTCGCCGAGTACGGTTTTTGCTTTTCGCTTTCTGCCGGATACCTCGTCGCTTATTCGCTTGATTATTGCACCTAATAAACCGATGCCCGCTATCGCTATCAATGCTCCTATTGTCAAGGAGATACCTTTTAATATATCTGCTCCCATATACGTTTGTTTTTGTTGGTTGGTCGGCAATATTGCAACGGCTGCAAATTTACATAATTATTGCCATTTAGCCAAGTGGGAAGGCAGATGTTTTTTTGTTTTTTGATTCAATTGGCTGATTGTCAGAGGTCTTCGAGCAACTTTGCCTCGTTGTTGCCGGTGGTGTTTTCGCGGTCGATGTAGATGAGCTCGATGCACTTGCCGCCATTGCCGCCGTCGTTGAGTACGATGGTGCCGTACTCGTTGCACCAGACGCGGTTGATGCTTATCTTGTAGTCGCCGTTGGAATCCTTGATGTAATAATCCTGACACTCGTCGTATGCGCCGTACTTCACGGAGAGCCATTTGCTGAGGTTGTGGAAGATGTCGATGCTGCCGATTTCATACTCGTTGAAACGGACGGTGATGTTGGCTATGTTGTCGGATTTGTTGGCAGATGCGCCGTTGGTGTTGAGGAGGATGTTGCAGTTGTAACCCGCAAAAGTGCCTCTCAGCCCGTTTCTCGTTATCTTCTTGAATCCTTTGCCATCTTCGAGTTTGGCTGCAAACTCTTCCAACGTGCCCTCTATCGGGAAGCCCATAAATTTCAGGTGCTGCGCTCTTAGTACGCCGCTCATCAGCACGGCGGCGAGCAGAAGTATTAGTCTTGTCATGATGTTTCTTGTTTTTGGTGATTAATTGTTTGCAAAAGTAAGCATTATCTTCTAATAGAGCAAAAAAAAGACCGAATGTAAAAAACTTTACGAAAAATTAATATTGCACATTAACATTCTGATTGATAATTTGTTACCTTTGTATCGCGAAACAAATGGAAAAAAACTGAAAAAATTAATATTAAAATAGTTTGAGATTCCAGAAAAAAATTATAATTTTGCATCTCAATTACGTTAATTAATTAAGTTAAACACAAATGCCTACAATTCAACAGTTAGTTAGAAAAGGTAGAAAGACTATTACGGTAAAGAGTAAGTCTCCGGCATTGGATTCGTGCCCTCAGAAGCGCGGTGTGTGTGTACGTGTATATACCACCACGCCTAAGAAACCTAACTCGGCTATGCGCAAAGTGGCCAGGGTAAGGCTCTCGAACTCCAAGGAAGTGAACGCCTACATCCCCGGTGAAGGCCACAACTTGCAGGAGCACTCCATCGTGATGGTCCGTGGCGGTCGTGTAAAAGACCTTCCCGGCGTGCGTTACCACATCATCCGCGGTACTCTCGATACAGCAGGTGTGGCCAACAGGGGTCAGCAGAGGTCCAAGTACGGCGCTAAGAGACCTAAGAAAAAGTAATTTTTAAAAAGTTCATTTAGCAGAAATGAGAAAAGCAAAACCAAAGAAAAGGGTGATCCTTCCCGATCCTGTGTATGGCGACTCGCTCGTTACGAGGTTCGTTAACGACATGATGGTCGATGGCAAGAAGAGCATCGCTTTCAAGATTTTCTACAGCGCAATGGAACTTGTCGGCAAGAAGACAGCTGACACCGGCAAGACTCCTACCGAGGTGTGGAAGAAGGCAATGGAAAACATTACCCCCGATGTTGAGGTTAAGTCCAAGCGCATCGGCGGTGCCACTTTCCAGGTGCCCCAGGAAATCCGCCCCTCCCGCAAGGAATCCATTGGCGTGAAAAACTTGATTAAGTACGCTCGCCTCCGCTCCGGCCACTCCATGGCTGAGAAACTCGCAGCTGAAATCGTTGCCGCTTACAACGAGGAAGGCGCGGCCTTCAAGAAGAAGGAGGACACGCACCGCATGGCAGAAGCCAACAAGGCTTACGCCAATTTCGGAAGAATGTAAGACTTTAAAAAAAGCACTTGAAGTAATAGACGACACCTTATATAATATAGTACCATGGACAATCAACTCGCAAATACAAGGAATATCGGAATAGCGGCCCATATCGATGCAGGTAAGACCACTACCACCGAGCGTATCCTTTATTATACGGGCGTTACCCACAAGATGGGTGAGGTTCATGACGGTGCCGCTACTATGGACTGGATGAGCCAAGAGAAGGAGAGGGGCATCACAATCACCTCTGCCGCTATCACGGCTTATTGGAATTACGAGGGAATCAAGCATACCGTCAATATCATCGACACCCCCGGACACGTTGACTTCACCGTTGAGGTAGAGCGTTCGATGAGGGTTTTGGACGGTGCTGTCGCAGTATTCTGCGGCGTAGGTGGCGTGGAGCCACAGTCGGAAACTGTATGGCGTCAGGCTGAGAGGTACAATGTACCGCGCATTGCCTTCGTCAATAAGATGGACAGAATAGGCGCCGATTTTTTCAGCGTCGTTCAGGAAATTGAGGAAAAACTTGGCGCGAACCCCGTGCCGGTGCAGATTCCGATTGGTAGCGAAGACAAGTTTGTTGGCATAGTAGATCTCATCGAGATGCAGGCATACGTATGGCACGACGATGACAACGGAATGACCTTCGACAAGACCTCCATCCCTGCCGACCTCCAAGACTCCGCAGCCGAATGGCGCGACAAGATGCTTGAAAAATGTGCCGATCTTGGCGACGACGCTTTCCTCGAGAAATACCTCGAAGACGCCACCTCAATTACGGAACAGGACATCAAGGCAGTGCTTCGCAAAGCCACGATTGCCCTCAAAGCCGTTCCCGTACTTTGCGGTTCGTCGCTCAGAAACAAGGGCGTACAGAAGCTCCTGGACGCCATTATGGCATATTTGCCGAGTCCGCTCGACATTGGCGCGGTAAAGGGACACGACCCCGAACACAAGGATGTAGAGATACTCCGCAAGCCGGACAAGAAAGAGCCTTTTGCAGCGTTGGCGTTCAAGATTGCCGTTGACCCGTTTGTAGGCCGCTTGGTTTACATCAGGGTATATTCGGGAACATTGAAAGCCGGCGAGCAAGTGTTCAATGTGAGGACGGGCAGAAAAGAGCGCATCACCAACCTCTATCGCATGTCTGCCAACAAGCAGCAGGCGTTGGACTTCGTGGAGGCGGGCGACATCTGTGGCGCGGCTGGATTCAAAGACATCCGCACCGGCGACTCGCTCACAGACCAGAAGCATCCTGTGGCGTTCGAGTCAATCCACTTCCCCGACCCGGTGATTGGCGTTGCAATCGAACCCAAGACCCAGGCCGACCTCGACAAGCTTGATCTCGCGCTCCAGAAACTTGCAGAAGAAGACCCCACCTTCAAAGTGGAGACCGATTCGGAGACTGGACAGACGATTATCAAAGGCATGGGCGAGCTTCATCTCGACATCCTCATCGACCGTCTCAAACGCGAGTACAACATCGAGATTACCTCGGGCAAGCCGCAGGTTACCTACAAGGAACGCATCACCAAGACTGTGGAACACCACGAAATCTTCAAGAAGCAGACCGGCGGCAAGGGCAAATTCGCAGACATCACGGTACGCGTTTCGCCGTCCGACGATGATGCCACAGGCCTTACATTCGTCAACAGCATCAAAGGCGGAGTGATACCCAAGGAATTCATTCCGGCAGTCCAGAAAGGCTTTGAGGAAGCCATGAACAACGGCCCTCTCGCAAACTTCAAGATGCAAAGTCTCACCGTCGAACTCCTCGACGGCTCGTACCACAGCGTTGATTCAGACGCTCTGTCGTTCGAGATCGCAGCCAAGCAGGCTTTCAAGGCAGCGACCGAACAGGCAAAAGCCAAATTGCTCGAACCTGTGATGGAACTCACGGTAGATACGCCCGAAGAATACATGGGCGACGTAATCGCCGACATCAACAAGCGCAGGGGACAGGTAATAAGCACTGATTCAAAAGCCAAGATGAAAATTATCAAATCGTTGGTGCCGCTCGCAGAGACATTCGGATATGTAACCGTTTTGCGCACGCTTACATCCGGCAGGGCGATTTCCTCGATGCAGTTTCACTCCTACGAGGAAGTGCCGCCACAGATTGCACAAGGCATCATAGACCAGGTAAAAGGCAAAATAGTTTTTATTGACCAATTATAATTAAGGATTACCATGAGTCAAAAGATTCGCATCAAATTGAAATCTTACGATCACAACTTGGTAGATAGCTCCGCCGAAAGGATCGTCAAGACAGTCAAATCTTCTGGTGCAGCAGTCAGCGGTCCCATTCCGTTGCCCACTCACAAGAGGATTTTCACCGTCAATAGATCGACCTTCGTCAACAAGAAGTCGAGGGAGCAGTTCCAGCTCGCGTCTTTCAAGAGATTGATTGACATCTACAGCTCGAACCCCAAGACTGTGGAGGCCCTCATGAAGCTCGAATTGCCGAGCGGCGTGCAGGTAGAAATCAAGGTCTGATCGCAGCCATTCAATTAGCGAGAAAACAACAACAAAGTAAAAACATGTTTTCCTATACCGGCGGAGCCCGGCAAGAAAACGAAAAAATTTATTCAAAATGTCAGGAATAATAGGTAAAAAGGTTGGTATGACATCTGTCTTCAACGAGAAGGGCGTCAACGTTCCCGTTACTGTGATTGAGGCAGGACCATGTGTCGTTACCCAGATTAAGACCGTAGAGACCGACGGCTATGACGCCGTGCAGCTCGCTTTCGACGACAAGAAGGCTAAGAACACCTCCAAGCCGTTGCTCAAGCACTTCGAGAAGGCCGGCACGACCCCCAAGGCTAAGGTCGTAGAGTTCAAGAACATCGAGCAGGAAGTAAAGCTCGGCGACGTAATCACCGTAGAGTCCTTGAAGGACGTAGCCGCTGTACACGTAAGCGGCGTCACCAAAGGCAAGGGCTACCAGGGTGTCGTTAAGCGCCACGGATTCGGCGGCGTAGGCGACCAGACCCACGGCCAGCACAACAGGCTCAGGGCACCCGGTGCACTCGGTGGATCTTCGTATCCGTCAAAGGTGTTCAAGGGTATGCGCATGGCAGGACGTGATGGCGGCGACAATGTAAAGGTTCGCAACCTCCAGATCGTCAAGATCATCGCAGAGCACAACTTATTGTTAGTAAAGGGAGCCGTACCCGGTCCCAAAGGTTCATACTTAATCATCGAAGACTAATGGAAATATCAGTATTCAACATTGAGGGCAAAGACACCGGCAAGAAGGTCGTACTTGACGATGCTATCTTCGGCATCGACGCCAACGATCACGCAATGTACCTCGATGTAAAGCGTTACCTCGCCGACCAGCGTCAAGGCACGGCGAAGGCTAAGGAAAGGAGCGAGATGAGCGGCTCCACACGCAAGCTCAAGAAACAGAAAGGTACCGGCGGCGCACGTTCGGGCGATATCAACTCGCCTGTAATGGTAGGCGGCGCAAGGTGCTTCGGACCCCGCCCGCGCGATTACAGCTTCAAACTCAACAAGAAAGTGAAGTTGCTCGCAAGGAAGTCGGCACTCTCTTGCAAGGCAAAAGACGGACAGATCATCGTTGTCGAAGACTTCGACTTCAAGGAGCCCAAGACCAAGAATTTTGTATCGCTGAAAAATAACTTGAAAATCAGCGATAAAAAATCGCTTTTGGTTTTGTCAATTGAAAATAAAAACGTATATTTGTCGTCGAGAAATTTGGACAGGTCGAAAATTACAACTGCCTCAAAATTAACTACTTACGATGTGCTTGATGCTCAGTCGTTGGTGTTCACTGAAAGCGCGGTGGAGGCTTTGAACAAGATTTTCGAGAATAAGTAACGAAAAAAACGCACAAAAGTAATGGAAATCATACAAAAACCCATTGTAACTGAGAAGTTCAATGCGCTTGCAAGCAGGACCGTGCAGACCGGTAAGAAGGGCAACAAGAATGGTCGCCCCGATACACGCGGCACAAGGAACATCGCGCAGTTTGCCTTCATCGTTGACCCGAGGGCAAACAAGTATCAGATCAAGCAGGCGGTTGAAGAGATGTACAATGTTACTGTAGTGGCAGTAAACACAATGAATTACGACGGCAAGGTCAAGGCACGTATGACCAAGGCCGGATACATCGTAGGCAAGAAAGCAAGTTTCAAGAAAGCGATCGTCACCTTGAAGGACGGTGACAAGATTGATTTTTACAGCAACATCTAATCCAAAATGGCAGTAAGATTATTCAAACCGACAACTCCGGGACAAAGAGGTAAGGTACTGAGCACATTCGGCGAAATCACTACTAACAAGCCCGAAAAATCGCTCACCTTTGGTTATGCAAAGTCCGGCGGACGCAACCACACCGGCAAGATGACCGTCCGTTACATCGGCGGCGGCCACAAGCAGAAATACCGTATCGTGGACTTCTGGCGAGCTAAAGACGGCATCCCAGCCACAGTAAAGACCATCGAGTACGACCCCAACCGCACAGCGAGGATTGCACTCGTATTCTATGCCGACGGCGAAAAGAGGTACATCATCGCCCCCAACGGCATTCAGGTAGGACAGAAGATTGAATCCGGAAAGGATGCAGCACCTGAAATCGGCAACGCTCTTTTCCTTTCTGACATTCCGCTCGGCACCATCATCCACAACATCGAGCTCAGGCCCGGCGAGGGCGGTGTGCTCGCAAGAAGTGCAGGTTCTTATGCGCAGCTTACTGCGAGGGACGGCAAATATGCAGTAGTGAAACTTCCTTCGGGAGAGACAAGGATGATTCTTGTAACATGCAAGGCAACAATCGGCAGCGTTTCCAACAGCGACCACGAGCTCGAAAAGAGCGGCAAGGCTGGCCGTTCACGTTGGATGGGTCGCAGACCTCACAACCGTGGTGTTGTAATGAACCCTGTTGACCACCCGATGGGTGGCGGCGAAGGCCGTGCATCAGGCGGACACCCGAGGTCGCGCAAGGGTCTTCTCGCTAAGGGCTACAAGACACGCAGCCCCAAGAAGATCACCAGCAAGTTCATCATTGAAAGAAGAAAGAGAAAAAAATAACTAATGCATAACAAATCATGAGTCGTTCAATTAAAAAAGGCCCTTTTATCGACTACAAGCTCGAGAAGAAAGTAATTGCCATGAATGAATCTGGCAAGAAATCGGTAATCAAGTCGTGGGCAAGAGCCTCTATCATCTCTCCTGACTTTGTTGGCCATACCATCGCGCTCCACAACGGAAACAAGTTCATCCCTGTTTTCATCACGGAGAACATGGTGGGACACAAGCTCGGAGAATTTGCTCCGACGCGCATGTTCAAGGCGCACGGCGGCAAGAAGAAGTAGTAACAAATAGGAGACCATTTAAAAAAACATAATACAAAAATGGCTGAAGAAGTAAAGCATAGAACCAAGAAAAAAGAAAGGGCTGCGAGGTTGAAGGAGCAGAAGAAGGACATGGCTTTCGCCGTCCTCCGTAACAACCCAACCTCCCCCAGGAAGATGCGCCTTGTGGCTGGCCTGATCAGGAATCAGAACGTCAGCAAGGCTCTCGACATCTTGCAGTACTCGCCGCAGGAGGCAGCAATCAAGTTGAGAAAACTTTTGCTGTCGGCTGTCGCCAACTGGGGCAGCAAAAACGAAGGTGCCCGTTTTGAAGACGCCGACCTCATCGTTAAGGAAATCAAGGTAGATGGAGCAAGGATGCTCAAAAGGCTCCGTCCGGCTCCCCAAGGTAGGGCTTACAGGATTAGGAAAAGATCCAATCATGTAACAATCGTGTTAGGTAACAAAGAAAATTCAGAAAAATAATGGGACAGAAAACTAATCCGATCAGCAACAGACTTGGAATCATCAGGGGCTGGGATTCTGAATGGTACGACATCAAGAACTATTCCGACAAAATCGTAGAAGACGACAAAATCCGCAAGTATCTGAATGTCCGCCTCGCTAAGGCCAGCATCTCTAAGATCGTTATACAGAGGACTCTCAAGTTAATCACCGTTACTGTCAACACCGCTCGTCCGGGCATCATCATCGGCAAGGGTGGCCAGGAGGTCGATAAGATCAAAGAGGAACTCAAGAACATCACCAAGAAGGACGTACAGATCAACATCCTCGAAATCAAGCGTCAGGAACTCGACGCAGTAATCGTAGCCAACAACGTCGCAAGGCAGATTGAAGGCAAGATTGCTTACAGGCGCGCAATCAAGACAGCTGTCGCATCTACAATGAGGATGGGCGCAGAAGGCATCAAGTTTGTAATCTCCGGTCGTCTCAATGGCGCCGAGATGGCACGCACCGAGGCCTTCAAGGAAGGCAGGATTCCGCTGCACACCCTTAGGGCTGACATCGACTACGCTCTCGCCGTTGCTAATACAAAGGTAGGCTGCGTAGGTATCAAAGTATGGATCTGCAAAGGCGAAGTCTATGGCAAGAGGGATCTCTCCAACAACGTCGCCGCCAAGACTCCCAAGAAAGGCAATTTCAACAAGTCGAGGAGGCAGAAGTAAGTCTAACAACAAATTTTTATAACAGAGTAAGAAATGTTACAGCCAAAGAAGACTAAGTTCAGAAAAATGCAGAAAGGCCGCATGAGAGGTCTCGCCCAGAGGGGTCACGACATCGCGTTCGGTTCTTTCGCATTGAAGGCATTGGAGAATTTCTGGATCACAGGCCGTCAGATAGAAGCAGCTCGTCAGGCAATCTCTCGTTACATGCAACGTGAGGGCCAGATATGGATTCGCATCTTCCCGGACAAGCCGGTAACCAAGAAGCCTGCCGAGGTCCGCATGGGTAAAGGTAAGGGTCAGCCGGAGTACTTCGTAGCTCCCGTTACACCTGGCCGCATCATGTTTGAGGCCGACGGCGTGCCATTCGAGATTGCCAAGGAGGCTTTCCGCCTCGCAGCTCAGAAGCTCCCAATCAAAACTAAATTCGTCGTAAGACGCGATTATGTCAACCCTTTAACTAACGCATAATGAAAAGTTCGGTACAATACAAGGAAATAAAGGATTCGACCACCGCAGAATTGAAGGAAAAACTCAAGACGGCGACTTTGGAATACTCCAAGATGAAGATCAATCACGCAATCACACCCCTTGAGAACCCGATGAAGATTCGCGACCAGAGGAGGTACATCGCAAGGTTGAATACCGAGTTGCGTAGCAGGGAGATCGCCGAGGTCGAAGGCAAACAGAATTAATAACGCTCAATAACACTGTTAACAATGGAAGAAGTTAAAGAAGGTCAAGAGCTTGTGCGCAACTTCAGGAAGGAACGTATCGGTGTAGTGGTAAGCAACAAGATGCAGAAGTCCATCGTCGTTGAGGTAAACCGCAAGATGAAGCACCCCAAGTACGGTAAGTTCATCCAGCGTTCCAAGAAGTTCATCGCTCATGACGAGAACAACGAGTGCAACATCGGCGATACCGTTCGCATCATGGAGACTCGTCCGCTCAGCAAGCGCAAGAACTGGAGACTCGTAGAGATTGTAGAGAAAGCCAAGTAGTTTTTTAATACAGGTAAATTAAATCATGATACAGCAAGAATCAAGAATGACTGTAGCTGACAACAGCGGCGCAAAAGAAGTTCTGTGCATACGTGTCCTCGGCGGCACAGGACGCAGGTACGCCTCTGTTGGCGACAAGGTGGTCGTTACCGTCAAGAACGCAATCCCCTCGGGAGACATCAAGAAGGGTACAGTTTCCAAGGCGGTAGTAGTACGCACCAACAAAGAAATCCGCAGGGCCGACGGTTCGTACATCCGTTTCGACGACAACGCTGTCGTCCTGCTCAACAACCAAGGGGAGCTCAGGGGCACCCGTATCTTCGGACCGGTGGCACGCGAACTCCGCGCCGGATACATGAAGATTGTTTCCCTCGCACCCGAAGTTTTGTAATCACTTAATTCAAGTACAACAAACAAAATGAAACTGCACATTAAGAAAGGAGACACAGTAATTGTCAATTCTGGCGAGTTCAGAGGCCAGAAGGGTACGGTGCTGCAGGTGCTCGTTAAAAAGAATCGTGCTATCGTCGAAGGCGTAAACATCGTTTCGAAGGCAGTGAAACCGTCCGCTCAGAACAATGAGGGTGGCTTTGTCAAGAAAGAGGCGCCTATCCACATCTCCAACCTTATGCTCATCTGCCCCGAGACCGGCAAGCCTACTCGCATCGGTCGCAAGAAGGTGGAGGTCAATGGTGTAGAGAGATTAGTACGTTATTCAAAAAAATCTAAAGATCAAAAGGAGATAAAGTAAAATGCAGTACGTACCATCTTTAAAGGAAAAGTATAAGAACGAGATTATTCCCGCTCTTATGAAAGAATTCGGATACAAGAGCGTAATGCAGTGTCCGAAGCTCACCAAGATCATCATCAATCAGGGCATTGGCGACGCTGTTGCCGACAAGAAGATTGTGGACACCTCGATGGCTGAAATCACCGCCATCACCGGTCAGAAGCCTGTACCCGCTCTCTCGCGCAAGGACATATCTAACTTCCGCCTCAGGAAGGGTATGCCCATCGGCGTTATGGTGACCCTCCGCCGCGACCGCATGTACGAGTTCCTCGAGAGGCTCATCGTTGTATCGCTGCCCCGCATCCGCGACTTCAACGGCATCAACGGCAAGCTCGACGGCAAGGGCAACTACACCCTCGGCATCAAGGAGCAGATAATCTTCCCCGAAATCGACATCGACAAGGTCAACAAAATCATGGGTATGAACATCACGTTCGTAACCACAGCCAAGACCGACGAGGAGGGTTACAAGTTATTGCAGAATTTTGGTCTTCCATTCAAAAAGAAATAAGACAATGGCAAAAGAATCAATGAAGGCGCGCGAGGTAAAACGCGCAAAGCTCATCGCCAAATACGCCGCTAAGAGGGCGAAACTCAAAGAGGAAGGCGACTACGAAGGACTCCAGAAGCTCCCCAGAAACTCCAACCCCATCAGGCTCCACAACCGCTGCCAGCTCACTGGCAGGCCCAGGGGCTATATGAGGATGTTTGGAATCAGCCGCATCCAGTTCCGCGAGATGGCCTCCAATGGCCTTCTGCCGGGCGTTAAGAAAGCAAGTTGGTAATAAAATCAATCACAAAGACAGAAAATGACAGATACAATTGCAGATTTCTTGACCCGCATTCGCAACGCAGTCATGGCTAAGCACAGGATTGTAGAGGTGCCCACAAGCAAAGTCAAGAAGGAAATTACCAAGATCCTCTTCAACAAGGGCTACATACTCAGCTACAAGTTCGACGACGAGAGCAGGACTATCAAGATTGCCTTGAAGTACAACCCCGCCACAAGGCGTTCAGCCATCACCGGCATCAAGAGGGTATCTACTCCTGGCCTGCGCAAGTACGAGGGCTGCAAGGAGCTTCCCCGCGTGCTCAATGGTCTCGGCATCGCGATCGTTTCCACCTCCAAAGGTATCATGACCGACAAGGAGGCAAGGGTTCAGAACGTAGGAGGCGAGGTAATGTGTTACGTTTATTAATCTAATTAGGCTATAATATTCAGTAAAATGTCAAGAATTGGAAAATTGCCCGTTCAGATTCCCGCTGGAGTCCAGGTAACCGTAGATGACAAGAACCATGAGGTAGTCGTCAAAGGCAAGCTTGGTGAACTGAGGCAGAAAGTGAATCCTGATATCAAAGTCGAAGTAGAGGACAACAACATCAAGGTTTCCCGTCCCACCGACGACAAGCAGCACAGGTCGCTGCACGGCCTTTACAGGGCTTTGATTGCCAACATGGTGAAAGGTGTCAACGAAGGATTCACAATCAAGCAGGAAATGGTAGGCGTAGGTTACCGTGCTACATCGCAGGGCCAGCTCCTCGACATCTCCGTAGGTTACTCCCACAACATCCTCATTGAGCTTCCCGAGGAAGTGAAGGTGAGCGTGGTGACCGAGAAGCGCGCCAATCCCATCATCACCCTTACAAGCTGCGACAAGCAGCTCTTGGGCCAGGTAGCAGCCAAGATTCGTTCTTTCCGCGCTCCGGAGCCTTACAAGGGCAAGGGTATCAAGTTTGTCGACGAAGTACTGCGCAGGAAGGCCGGCAAGACCGCTTCATCCAAGTAGTAGTAATCGCGACAGGGTATTATTTAATTTTTAAAATCATTGAAAAATGGCTTTAACTAAGCAGGAAAGAAGGCAGAGGATTAAGTACCGCGTCCGCAAGAAGGTACAGGGTACTACTGAGCGCCCGAGGCTTTGCGTCTTCAGGAGCAACAGGAACATCTTTGCCCAGTTAATCGACGATGTTAAACAAGTGACAGTAGTCGCAACCTCTTCAAGGGTAAAGGATATAGCCGACCAGAAGGTCAACAAGGTGGAGCAGGCTAGGCTCGTTGGCAAGGCCATCGCCGAGAAGGCTATCGCCGCAGGTTACTCTAATGTTGTTTTCGATAGGAATGGTTATCTCTATCATGGCAGAATCAAGTCTCTGGCGGAAGCTGCTCGTGAAGGTGGTTTAATTTTTTAGCGAATTATGTTATCACAAGGAAAGAAATTCAAGGCAAACGAGGCTGAGCTCAAGGACAAGCTTGTGGCAGTCAATCGTGTTACAAAGGTTACGAAAGGCGGTCGTACTTTCACATTCGCCGCTATAGTGGTAATCGGTGATGGCAACGGCACCGTGGGCTACGGCCTCGGCAAAGCCAACGAAGTTTCGGTGGCAGCCACCAAGGGCATCGAGGACGCTAAGAAGAATTTGATCAAGGTTCCCGTGCTCAAGGGCACCATCCCCCATGAGCAGACGGCTAAGTTTGGAGGTGCGAGCGTATGGCTCAAGCCTGCTACAAGCGGTACGGGCGTGAAGGCTGGTGGCGCTATGCGTGCAGTGCTCGAGAGCGTCGGCATCACCGACATCCTCGCCAAGTCCAAAGGCTCTTCCAACCCCCACAACCTCGTGAAGGCGACTTTCTTGGCGCTTTCGCAGCTCAGGGACGCTTACACCGTCGCACAAAACAGGGGTGTGGACATCAACACAGTGTTTAACGGTTAATAAGTCTTTAGCTCAAAATGAAGAAGAAAGTAACTCAAATCCGCTCCAAGATCGGATGGCCGAAGACTCAGAAGGCCACCCTGGCGGCTATAGGACTCAGGAAAATCGGTCAAAGCGTCATCCTCGAGGACACACCCTCCAACATGGGCCAGATCCTCAAGGTAAAGCATCTTGTAAAAATTGAGGATATTAACGAATAATCAAAAGAAATTTCAATCATGGATTTGTCACAATTGAAACCTGCGAAGGGTTCTACTCATACCAAGAAGAGGCTCGGCAGAGGACAGGGCTCGGGCTGGGGTGGCACCTCTACAAGGGGCCACAAGGGCGCCAAGTCGCGTTCCGGCTACTCTCGCAAGAAAGGCTTTGAAGGTGGCCAGATGCCCCTCCAGAGGCGTGTGCCGAAGTTCGGTTTCAACAATATCAACAGGGTGGAGTACAAGGCCATCAACATCTCTGATCTTGAGAACCTTGCCACCAAGCTGAACATCACTGAAATCGACCTCGAGGTGCTCAAGAGGGAAGGCCTCGCCGCCAAGTCGGATCTCGTGAAGATTCTTGGCGACGGCAAGCTCACCAAACAGCTCAAGGTTACGGCCAACGCCTTCTCTAAGTCGGCCAAGGCAGCCATAGAGGCGCTCAACGGTACTGTTATCACATTGTAGTAAACTTCACTTTAATGAAAAACTTTATTCAGACACTTAGAAACATCTTGAGGATAGATGACCTGCGCAACAGGATTCTTGCCACGCTTGGTCTGGTGTTGGTATACCGCGTGGGCGCGCACATCGTGCTCCCTGGCATCGACCCCAACAAGATTGCCGCGTTAGGCGAGCAGACCAAGGACGGCATCATGTCCATCCTCAATATGTTTTCGGGTGGTGCATTCGCCAATGCCTCCATCTTTGCGCTCGGTATCATGCCGTACATCACGGCGTCTATCATTGTGCAGCTTTTGGGCATGGCGGTGCCGTATTTCCAGAGGCTCCAGAGGGACGGTGAGAGCGGACGCCGCAAGATCAACCGCATCATCCGCATCCTTACGGTAGGTGTGATGCTGGTACAGGCTCCAAGTTATTTGATCAACCTGCATTACCAGCTCCCCGATTCAGCCTTCCTCGCCGAAGGGTTCTGGGGGTTCACGTTCCCCTCGGTAATAATCCTTACGGCGGGCACCATGTTTATTATGTGGCTGGGTGAACGTATCACTGACAAAGGCATCGGAAACGGTATTTCGCTCCTGATTATGATTGGTATCATCGCAAGATTGCCATTCGCATTCGGCGCCGAGTTCGTTTCCCGTGTACAGGAAGTAGGCGGCGGCGGTCTTATAGCTCTCATCGTGGAACTTGTGATGCTCTTCCTGGTGTTTGTCGTATCCATTCTGCTCGTGCAAGGCACCCGCAAGATTCCCGTACAGTATGCTAAG
>DGIK01000088.1 GCA_002393195.1 Bacteroidales bacterium UBA3824
GTACAACGAGGTCTATATCAACGGCGCGTTGATGAACGACCCCGAAAGGGGCAACTTCCGCTTCACGCAGATTGGCGGCCTCAACAACATCTCGCGCAATGCCGACAATGCCTTGCCATTCGAGAGCAATAGTTATTGCTATTCGGGCGCGGCGGGTTCGGTCAATTACGACTTCCGACCGTTGAGCGTGCCGCAGGGGCACAAGGTAACGGCATCGCTCGCCAACCGCAATTACACCGGACGCCTGATGTACACATACGGCACTGGTTTGCAGGACGATGGATGGGCGTTTGCGGTAAGTTTTGCCGGTCGATACGCCGACATCAAGGGCTTCAAGAATGTAGAGGGCGCGTTCTACAATTCGCTGTCGTATTATCTTGGTACTCAGTACGTTTTCAGCGCACGCAATACCATCTCCGTCTGCACGTTTGCCAATCCGACCGAGCGCGGATCGAGGGGCGCATCAACGGATGAGGCGTATTATTTGGCGGGTTCCAATAGTTATAATCCGTACCTTGGATGGTACGACGGCGAAATGCGCAACTCTCGCATTGTCAGGGACTTCGCACCAACGTCGGTTGTTACTTGGGACTTCACTCCGAGCGACAAATTCAAGGTTTCGACATCGGCATTTTTGGTAATTTCCAATTATTCCACTACAAAACTTTCATACGGCGACGGCGGCTCCAATCCGTCCCCAGACTATTACAACAAGATGCCGTCGTATTTTTATGACGTTTACGATGCCACCGGCGACCCAGCAAACCGCGACGACGCATCTCTCCAAAATTGGAACGACGCCTACAACCTTTGGACCTCATCTGTCAACCATCGTTACATCGACTTCGACAGGCTTTATTTCCTCAATCAGGCGGTTTCGCAGGAGGGGCTCGATGCCGTGTATTATCAAACACAGATACATACAGACAGAATTTCAGCCGGATTGTCGTCAAATGCTCGGTTGAGCCTTGGCAAAGATGCGGCATTGACGTTTGGCATTAGTTATTCCCGCAATAAGTCCAACCATTATCAGACGATGTACGACCTTCTCGGTGCAAAATATTTCCACAACATAAATACATACGCTGCAAGGAATTACGACCGCGACGACATCGAAGTTCAGTACGATTACCGCTACCCGAATAAGTCGGTGGGCGAGGGCGATGTTTTTGGTTTTGATTACAATATTTTCGTTGACAAAATCAATTCGTGGTGCGCCTACACATTGGACAAGGGCATCGGACATTATTATCTGACGGGCAAATTTGGATTTACGAGTATGTTCCGCGAGGGCAAGATGCAAAATGGTCTCGCGCCCAACAATTCTTACGGACAGTCCGACAAATCGTATTTTAGCGACGGCGGCGTCAAGGGCGGTGCAACCTTCAATCTCGGCTCTGGACACGCTGTCGAGGTCGGTCTCGGTTGGCAGACCGAAGCACCGAAGGCAAGCACGGCTTTTGCATCGCCCGAAATCAACAACGATTTTGTAAAAGACCTCAACCCCGAAAAAATCCTCTCCTCGCAGTTGAGTTACGCTTACTCTGATTCGCGCATAAAAGCCAACATATCAGCGTATTACTACAAACTTTCGGACGTTACGAAGTGGACTTGTTTCTATTATGACAACGAAAACGCCTTCACATATTTCTCGATGACGGGCATTGAAAAGGCGTATTACGGCGCGGAAGTCGGCGTTAGGTACAAGCTGTTGTCAAATTTGGACGTGTTGTTTTTGGGTACTATTAACGAGGCTAAATATACCAGCAATGCCAACGCCCTTTGTATGAACTCCAACAACGCCAATTACACCCGCGACGTCGTTATGAGCGACGGAATGAGGGAGGACGGCACGCCGCTCAGCATACTTTCATTGGGATTGGAATACAACGTAAACGGTTGGTACATAGACCTTACCGGCAATTATTACGACAGGATTTACCTATCGTTTTCGCCAATGATTAGGACTGTGAAATCCCTCACCGTCGATGGTAATCTCAAAGAGGCTCCGGCGCAGACCAAGGGCGATGGCGGATTTATGCTCGACGGTTCCATCGGTCGCAATTTCAGGCTCAGCAAGGGCAGCCTCTATTGCGGCGTGATGCTCACCAACATCCTCAACAACACCAACATCTGCACCGGCGGCTACGAGCAAAACCGCTCCGATGTCAAGTTTACCGACGGTGAGGCTGATGGTATGAAGGTATATCAATTTTCCAAAAGTCCCAAAAAATATTACGCTTGGGGTATTAACGGTATGTTGAACATTGTTTATAGATTCTAACGGCTATGAAGAAGTTTTTTATCATAATTGCAATTGCTTGTGCGGCAGCGTCTTGCGGCGAACAAGATTGGGCTGATCAGCCGTCGTATTTCAACAATGAAAACTACGCGCCCCACGGCTTCCCATACGGCAACAATTCGCTCGTCTGCACCAACCAAATGACTATCAGCGAATTGAAGTCAAAATATGAATCTGCAATCACCTCCAACAAGACCATCGCCATCGAGGGCGGCGGTCAGATAGTCGGCAAAATTGCTGGCAACGACATCGGCGGCAACCTCTTCAAGGAGATTTACATTCAGGACAATACCGGCGGCATTTCGCTCCGCATCGACGAATATTCGTTGTACGCATATCTGCCTGTTTCTGAGGAAATTATGATAGACCTCGACGGAATGTACATTGGCGGCTACGGCACCAACCCGCAGTTAGGAACGCTCTACAACAATTCTGTTGGCAGGATGAGCCAAATATTTTGGGCTAATCATTTCAGGATAATCACGGCGGCAGACGGCAGTGTAAAGCCCAAGGAAATATATTCGATGTCAGATTTCACGCGGGACGACATTTGCAAGGTCGTTACCATTAAAAATGTATCCTTCGTGGACGCCGACGGCAAGACTGCATATTCTGACGGCGTTTCCAACTACACCAACCGCACTGTCAACGAGTTGACGAGCAAATTTGTGGTAAGGACGAGTTCATACGCCGATTTCGCCAAGACACCGCTCCCAAAGGGCAAGGTGGATTTGACGGGAATTTTGACCATTTACAATGGCACGTGGCAGTTGCTGATACGGTCGGAGAAGGACGTGAAGCCATTACAATAACGAAACAATCATAAAACCCGATACAAAATGAAAAGATTTATAAATTCACTTTCGGCGGCGATTTTTGCGGCGATGTTGCTGCCAGCGTGTGTAGATACGCACGACGATTTGCCGTATGTTGATCCCAATGTTCAGCATCGTCAAGACGCTGAGAATCAGGAACAACAGCAACAGGAGGAGGGCGTTTTTATCAATGAGACGTTCACTTCGGCTCTTGGCGGCTGCAAGAGTGCCTCCGATGGCGCGGCGTTTGTCATCGACCATTCCACTGCAAAAATCACCGGCTACGAAAACAGCACTTACACCCCGACCACTGCCTATCTCGTAAGCCCCACAATCGACCTCAGCGCGGCGGGCGAGGCTTATTACACTTTTGAACACATCATTGCCTACGAAAAGGGCGATGTGTTTGAAAACGAGGTGTTTATGGTTTCGACGGATTATAATGGCGACGCCACCAAAGCCACTTGGACCGCGCTCCCAATCACCGCCGTGCCAAATGCCGGCAAGCCCGACGATTGGAACGCTTTCACGACTGCAACGTTCAACATCCCAGCCGACTACCTCAAAACCGGCGTTACGTTTGCATTCCGCTACAAATGCACCGACAAGGCTGCCGCAACCTGGGAAATCCGCAATTTTAAGGTTGTGAAAGGCTCTGCCACCGAGACCGCCAAGTACGAAAAACCGACTGTCAAGGAATCCTCGTTGGAAAATCCGCTCACGGTGAGTGAGGCTCTTGCCACTCCGACTTCCGATTCCGAAAAGAGTTACGTGAAGGGCTACATTGTGGGTTATGTTGACGGTCAAAAACTCGAAGACGGAGTCAAATTTACCGCCGATGGCTGCACCGTGGAATCCAACATCCTCATCGCCGACAATGCCAACGAAAAGGACATCGCCAAGTGCGTCCCCGTACAACTTCCCGCAAGCACCAAGCACCGCGCATCCCTCAATCTCAAAGCCAACCCTGGCATCATCGGCAAGGAAGTGGTTTTGGGTGGCTATGTTCAGACATATTTTGGTGTCAACGGCTTGAAAACTCTGTTCTATTCGGCTCTCGACGGCAAGGTGATTGACGCTCCTGTCGCCAATTCAGGTTTTGACGGCGACGACCTCACCGCCGAAAAACTCACCGAACTCAATATCGACTTCACAAAGGGCATCAGCAAGTTTTCCATTTACACTTTCAATAAGACCGACGAAGTGGCTCACGTATGGAACAATGACGCTCAGTACGGTATGAAGGCTACTGCAAATGTCAACAAAGTAAGTTATGAATCAAAGGCTTGGCTTATTTCTCCGAGCGTTGACCTTTCGGCTTATGACAAGGTAGAATTTTACTTCGACCACGCCGCCAATTATTTGAGCGAAGGTGGCGCGGAAGCCGATTGTGCGGTTTATGTTTCCAAGGATTATCAGAGCGGCGACCCCAGCCAGGCTACTTGGACCAAACTCACCATCCCCACTTGGGCAAAGGATTGGACTTTTGTTGACAATACCCTCGACCTTACGGAATACAAGGGCGACAATGTTCACATCGCGTTTGAATACACTTCCACAGCCACCAACGCTTGCACATTTGAGACCAAGAACGTATATCTCGGCGCGTCGCGTGCTGCCGAAGCACCTGTTTCGGGTTTTGATGGCGCAAACACCGTAAAGACCGCTGCATTGCCTTTTGAATACAATTTCAAGACCTCTGCAAGCCTTGGCGACTTCGTAGTTTATGACGCAAAACGTTTTGCCTCCAAGGACGAACACATTTGGACGGCTGGCAAATACGGCGCAACTGCCATTGCAAATGCAGAGTCGGAAAGTTGGTTTGTATCGCCCATATTCACCCTCGAAAGTGGCAAGGAATACGAATTGAAATTCACAAATTGGTACAAGAACGCCGCAACTCCGGCAGATGTTTACAAGGCTTATGCAATTGAGAATTTCACTGGCGACCTCGCAACAGCCACAATGACACCGTTGGCGATGACCTTCGGCAATGCAAGTGCCAACAACATTGTTACAATAGACCTCACCGAATATGCTGGCAAGTCGTTTGTAATTGGATTCCAATACACCTCCACCGCCGAGGAGAAAGGCACGTTTGAGGTCATCGACATTTCCTTGAAGGAAAAGCCCAAAGAGGCAGAGCAACCTGTTTCGGGTTTCGATGGCGCAAACACCGTAAAGACCGCTACATTGCCTTTTGAATATAATTTTAAGACCAATCTGAGCCTTGGCGACTTCGTGGTCTATGACGCAAAACGTTTTGCATCTGCCGATGAACACATTTGGACGGCTGGCAAATACGGCGCGACAGCCCTTGCAAATGCAGAATCCGAAAGTTGGTTTATATCGCCAATCTTCACCCTCGAAAGCGGCAAGGAATACGAATTGAAGTTCACCAATTGGTACAAGAACGCCGCAACTCCGGCAGACGTTTATAAGGCGTATGCAGTGGAGAATTTCACCAGCGACCTCGCAACAGCCACAATGACACCGTTGGCGATGACATTCGGCAATGCAAGCAAAAACAATGAAGTTACCATTGATTGCAGCCAGTTTGCGGGCAAGACGTTTGCTGTTGTATTCCAATACACCTCCACCGCCGAGGAGAAAGGCACGTTTGAAGTCATTGACTTCTCGTTGAAGGAGAAGGTTGCAGATGTGCCGCAGATTGAGCCGGAAGATTTGACGCAAGGCATCACGACATTGACCTTCGATGAGTTTAAGGCGTTGGAAGCCAATTCGATGGCTTGGGTACGCGGATACATTGTCGGCAGTTATTCCAACAGCAAAAATGTATTTGGGGCGGACGGCGCACACGCCAATACAAGCGTGATTATCTCGTCCAATCCCAATGCGACAGATGTTGCCGAATGTATTCACGTTCAACTCAATACCAACGATTTGAAGGACAACATCGGTCTTGGCAACGTCCCCGCCAATTACGGCAAAGAAGTGATTGTTTACGGCAAAAAGGTTAGATATTGTGGCAACGACAACAGCATCAAGCCGCCGTCGTACATAATTATCGTCAACGACAATCAAGCCTTCGGCACAAAGCCGACGGAATAGTTTTTGATTTCGATTTATAGCCATTTTGTCCGCTGCAATTCATAGCGATTGCAGCGGACATTTTTTTGGGATTTTGATGGGAAAGTGTTATTTTTGCAGCATTATGAAAAAACTCCTCTCCATATTAGCCTTTATCTTTTTGATGGCATCGTGCAGCAAAGTGCCTGACGACAATATCATTATCGTTGACGAACCTGAAAAAGAACAGCCACAGAATCTGCCGCAGGATGTCAGCGACGATAATGCCGACATCATTAGTCGCATTGAGTGTCCTAAAACTCGCGGCGGCAATAGTATCATTGTCGTAAAAAATGACGATGAATATGGCGTCAATTATTTCCTTGAATGGGATTGCGACAAGCGGGCGCAACGTTGGACGGCGTACAGAATGTACAAGGGCAATACGGCGACCACGGTTTCGCGCAGTGGCGACGATGCTTGGCACGAGGACGAGCAAATCCCCGTGGAGTACCGCTCCA
Organism: Bacteroidales bacterium UBA3824; assembly: GCA_002393195.1. Classification (GTDB taxonomy): domain Bacteria; phylum Bacteroidota; class Bacteroidia; order Bacteroidales; family UBA3824; genus UBA3824. Next base: position 6,669 of record DGIK01000088.1, read on the forward strand.
CATACGATGATTACCATTACAGCGGTTTTGACCGTGGGCATATCTGTCCGTCGGCAGACCGCTTGCAAAATCGTAATATGAACCGTCAGACTTTTTGCTATTCCAATATGCACCCACAATACAACGCTCTCAACGCTTTCGTGTGGGCAGATATGGAGACAAAGGTAAGGTCTTGGAATAGAGATAGTTTTCGTGATACGTTGTATGTGGTGAAAGGCGGCACGATAGATGGCAAGGATTATGTTTTTGACTTCTTGACGCAAGGCGATTATGGCGTATTGATACCAAAATATTTCTTCATGGCGATTCTATGCCTGAAAAATGGCAAGTACAAGGCTCTCGGCTTTTGGATTGAACACAAGCCATCGTACTCTCAGTCGGAGCAAAAGAGCATCAAGCAATATGCAATTTCCATCGATGAATTGGAACAGCGTACCGGCATAGATTTCTTCTGCAACCTCGACGATGAGATTGAGGAATCGACAGAAAAGGCGACTGATGTTTCGGCGTGGAGTTTTTAATTGTTCCTATAAAAAACACAGGCAACATCCTTTCGTAAAAAAATGTCGCCTGTGAAAAAAAATAAAAAATATGGAGATAAACATTACGCCTTATTTAGCGTACAACTCCGCGCGACGCTGTTGTATGCGTTCGTCGGTGATGTAGTCGTCGTATTCGATGCGCTTGTCGATGATGCCGTTTGGCGTGAGTTCGATGACGCGGTTGGCAATGGTCTGTATAAACTCGTGGTCGTGCGACGACATCAGGATGATGCCCTTGAAGTTAATCAAAGTGTTGTTGAACGCCTGAATGGATTCGAGGTCGAGGTGGTTGGTCGGC
>DGIK01000027.1:0-19482 GCA_002393195.1 Bacteroidales bacterium UBA3824
GGCAACAATATAAAGTTCGTTGCCGACTTGAATCATCGACCTTATAGAACCGTCGATACCTGTCACATCATTGGAAAACCATGAGAAAGGCGAATAAATGTCCACAATGGAGATGCCGTTGTAGGTGGCAGCCCAAATGAGATGGCTGTCGTCTTCATAGAGAGCGTTGATGCGTTCACTGATGTTTACTCTCTTAATGATATTAAAATCATGGTCAGTTACTATAAGACCTTTTGAAGTTGTTCCAAAGATATAATTGCCATCATGGGTTTCAAGTCCACAATAAATATCCTTCAAAGCAACATCACCAAATTTGATGTTGGGATGCGTTAGCGAATCGTTTTCGTAGATATAAAAACCGTCTTTGCCATTTTCATAACTCAGAGCAGTAATTCTTCCACCAGAAACGTTGAGATAACAAATATTACCGTTTACGTCTTTTAAATATGGGATATCAACGAGCTTGCCATTTTTGATTTCCTTAATGCCAATGGTTGCTGACGCCACAAAAACACGTCCACCATCGCCAAACATTTGATATCCAGCGTTATCACCTCTCTTGCGGGTTATTACACTGCTGATAGTATCATCTTTGTAGATGTATATGGCAGATCCACCCATAAATAATACACCTTCTTTGGCATCCACTATGACCTTGTCGATTCTTGGGACATTATTGTCATCTTTCGGTAGCAAGTATTTGAGGCTTTTGTACTCGTAAGCAGCCGCACTATTGCTGACGAGCATACCGAAGTCTCCATTTGCGCCAACATAAATTTCGTTTTTTACTGTGTCAATAGCCAATGCCTTGACAGCTGCACCTGTTTCAGTCTTCATAAACCCCCAATTGGAACCATCGAAACTGAGTATTCCACCTGTATTGGCAAAGTACATAACTCCCTGTTTATCTTTTATGATGTCCCAGTTCTGTGAGTTGGCAGCAATGTTGGTACGAGTATGGTGATACATATATGGTTCACCCTCTCGCTTTATCTGCGCCTCCGCCCACATTGGCAGTGTTAATATAATGATTGTCAGTAATATAACTATTCGTTTCATTCCTTGATTTATGTTGGTTTCAGCTTGTAAAATTACAAAAAATATTGCAAATAATGCTCCAAATGTGTTTTTTTTTAATTTTTGGCGTAAAAAAAGCCCGCAGAAGTGGTTCTGCGGGCTTTTTTTAGATTGGGGTGCGGGCGGCTCGCCCGCTTGTAGGCAGGCGGGACGCCTGCACTCCAAATTAATGTTTTCGCAGGCGGGACGCCTGCACTCCAATTAGTTTTTGTAAACGAGCTTGCCGTTGCCGGAGAGGAGGATGTACGCCGGCTTTTCGGATGCGCTGATGTTGGAATCGAGGTTGTCGTATGCGCCGGTAATGTTGATGGTGCCGGCATTGATACGGAACGCCTTGATTGCCCTAAGTTCGTCTTTGGATTCGCAGACGTTGGCGGTAATCTGCGTGCCACTGGTGAATATCGCTGCCACATCAGACTTGGAGGTGTAGGTCTTGCCGTCAACATTGAGGTCTGTGTAGTTGCAGATGAGCATATAGCCCGATGCAGACTTCACTACGTCGGCTATCTTGCCTTTGAGCTTGAAGTAAGGACTGAATGACGATTGTTTTTGTCCAAGGACGATGATTTCGAGCACAGCGTCGTCGTTAGACTGCGAATCGTAATTGCCCAGCCTGCCCTTGGCTGCCACTGCCACGGTCTCATTGATGTCGTCGTATGTCATGCAAGTTGGGAAAAGCGTGGTGGTGAGGTCGGTCTTGGAGAGCTGCTTGCCGTCGTTGTCCATCTTGATGACAGCACTCTTGACAGCTCCGCCATTGACATTGGCTACCAACGCGAGAAAACCGCCCGTCCTGATTGGGAATATCTGCACAACGGTATTGAAACCTGTGGGCATGAAGGCTACGTCCTTTATCCAAGTGAATTCCTCGCCTACTTCGTGCTTGGCAATGAATGTCGTTGACGCATTGTCGCCGGTCTTGCGGAATCCTGCCACATACCTTGCGCCACCATTATTTTTGCAGGTGTAAGTAGTGGTGTAATCGCCAGCGACAGCCTCATCAAACGAGGTCTGCACGGGAGCGGCGGAGATGGTCTTGTCGCCATGAGAGAACGAAACGTCTGCCGGGGCAAACTGATCTACCGTGAAGGCACGGAAGTGTTCAAGGTTTTTGGCGATGATGCCGTCAAGCTCTTTTTCCTGCTCCGACTTAAACGAGGATTTAAACTTGTTTTTGTCGCCGTAAAGCGCGGCAATCGACTGCTCATGGAGCGTGAGGCTCTTGTCGGTGATGCGCGAATCCATCGCAGCAAGGGCGTTGCGACAGTTGCGATCCATCAGGTAGAGGTCATAATAATATGCGCCCTTCTGATTGTAATCCGAATTGAAGGCATCGGGATTCTCAATATTGTTGGTGGAGCGGAGCGAAGCAATCTGGAGGTTTGCCTTGGCCGCCTCGTACCTCATGGTAGAGGAAAGGAGCGATTCGTAGTCGTACTTTTCGGTGAGGTTCACGAGCTTGTTGGAGGGGTTGATGGTCTGGATGCTGTCGGTCTCGGCGTTGCGTTTTTGGAGCGAAGCCACACGAGAACGCAAAGCCTTGATGTCGCTCACGGAGCTGTTTTTGATTTCGCTGATATTGCCGTCAAGGAGTTTTGTGGCTTCCTTCACCCATCCTTGGTAGTCCCAGATTGGGATTTTTGGCTGGATGAAATTGGAGGACGTAAGACCCTCGAGCCTGTATGTGTCGATGGGCTTGATGTCGAGCTGCTGGTTGTACTGCTTGATTGGGTAGTTGGCAAGCTCGTTTTTGAAAATGCCGAAGCAGAGCATCACGCTGTCGTAATCGCGGGAGAGTTTTTTGAGCTCTTCGCGCAACTCGGCAGAATTGGTTACAAGCAGGTTTTTGTAATTGCTCTGATGGCTTACAATCTGCTTGAAAGTCTCGGTGCAGGTGTTGTACTTGTCGATGGCGAGGTTGAAATTTTCGATGATTACAGTAACGTGTTCATCGTATTCCTTCACCTTGGCTATGATGTCGTTGAGCATATTCAATACGGCTTCCTGCGAGACGGTCTTGGCGTCGCCGAGTCCGAGGTTGGCGTAGTATGCGCTGTTTTTCTTGACCTCCTTTTCGTCTGCCTGTATCTTGCTGATGGCGAGACCGAGGTAGAGCTTGGTATTGTAGATGAGCTGGCGGACGTAGGTGTAATTGAGGAAAGGATCAGCCTCTTGCAGCCATGCCCACTGAATGATGCCCGTCTGCACGTAAGTGTTAGGAAACTCCGGCACCATCGACTGGTACTCGTTGAGCTTCAATAGCGAGTGTTCGGCAGGCTCCTTGCCGATCTTCTCGTAGATGTCCTTGTATTTGAGTTTGCGCTGTCCAAACGATGTGGCGCATATCAGGACTGCTGTCAGCAGTAGGATAATCTTTTTCATGTCATTAGATGTTTTATTGGTTGTCGGTGCTGATTACTTTGAGTTCGACGCGGCGGTTTTTGGCGCGGTTTTCGTCGCTTGTGTTGGGCACGAGCGGCTGAGTCTTGCCATAACCCTTGGAAATAATCCTGGATTTGGCGATGCCCTTTGCGATGAGGTATTCTGCCACTGCTGCCGCCCTCTGGTCTGATAGTTTGAAATTGTATGCGTCGGCTCCCACGTCGTCGGTATGAGCCGAAAGCTCTATCTTGATGTCGGAGTTCATCTTGAGGTTGTCCACAAGCATATCGAGTTGTTCGTAGCTCGAGGGGTTGAGCGTGGAGCTGTTGGTCTCGAAGTTGATGTTTTGGAGCTCCATCTTTACACCCTCCGCCATCTTCTTGATTTCGGCGTGGATGGTTACACTACCATCGAGGTTGATGGTCTCGTCTGACGTGATGGAGACGTTGGACATATCCACCTGCTGACCATTAGTATTCTGCATCTTGCTCACAGCGAGATCCTTGACGCCGAGAGCCGTGGTCTGATTGTACATGGTGTAGCCTTTTTTGGCGATATTGACCTGGTAGAGGTCGCCCTTGCGGAGCCAAAATTCGGTGTTGCCGTCGGTGCCGGTGGTCTTGGATGTGGTGTAGCGCGATATTGTGGAGAGATCCACGATGCTTACGTCCGCAGTCTCGCCCGGATCGAGGCCGCGCACTTCCACATGGAGCAGGATTTTGCTCGATATGAGTTCGGCGTCCTTCTCCACGGATTCGAATAGCACCACCTGCGAGAGGTCGAGATTGAAGTCGTAATCGGTGTAGAGATCCTTGGTGATATTGAAGGCGTAATTGTTGCCGATGGGGAGCGTCATCTTGTAACGTCCGGTGGCTATCGGGTTTATTTTGATGGTGGTGTCCTTGCCGTTTGATTTGATGTGAATGTCGCTCTCCAACGCATCAAACATATCGGAGTCAAATACATTGAGCTGCAAGTCGAGATTGTCGAAGAAGTCGTAGTCCTGCTTGTTTTCCTGCTTGTTGGGCGTGGTCTCCACGATGTTGTGGGAATATCCCGGATGACTAAAATCGATGAACACCGGGGTTTCGCCGTTGAGGAAAAAGTCGTATTCGCCCGTGATTTCGTCGCTATTGAACTGCGCGAGGGTTATCGAGCTGAATGCGTCGTTTACCTTGATGTCGGTGCCGAGCGGCTTTTTAGTAGTGCGGTCGATGGTCTTGCCCGAATACCTTGTGATAGCCTTGGGCATGAAGTTGGACGGGATGTCAGCTTTGGCGAGGTAGTCGGTCTTTTTTTCGGAGTGCAGGTAGTAAAACTGCTTGCCGTCGTAGTCGTATGCCGGCATCAGGTCGTGGTACTGCCCGTTGATGGTGTCGATTGGGATAGGAATCATCCACGTCCTGGCGTCGGGGCGGTAGGTGTAGTAGATGTCGAAATCCTCGCGGCCCTCCTTGCGGATGGATGCGAAGTAGATGGTACGGCTGTCGGGCGCCACGTAAGGTGCGGCGTCGCATCCGAGAGTTACCGGCTCCGGGATGTCCTTGGCACGCGTCCACGAGCCGTCGGTCTTGTGCGTGCTCATATACAATGTGCCGCATCGAGAGTCAGGGATGGTAACGCCCTTAGACGCCTGCGCTATACGTGTGAAATACAGCGTATTGCCGTCGGGCGCGATGGCAGGGTAACGCTCCTGCGCGGCGGTATTGATGCTGTCGCCGAGTGCTGTCATGTCGCTCCACTTGCCGTTTTGCCGACGGATGACGTAGATGTCGGTATTGCCGCTGCCATTGTCGGCGGCAAAATAAATCTGCGAGCCGTCCACAGAGAGCGAAGGGTCGAGCGGCTTTACGCTTTTCTTGTCGATGAGGTCGTTGAGAGGGTTGTTTTCCGAGGGGTTGGCAAAAGAGCCTCCGCTCTTGGTGAAGGAGATGTACCGGGTTTGTCCGTCCTTCTCGATGCCTACTATGGCATGCTGTCCATTGCCGGAAATGTTGGCTGACACCGCCTTAGACCCTTCCGGGATTGGGAACGGATTTTGGGTGTTGATCTGCGCCACGCTGCTGCCGGCTATCATCACCGCTCCCAATGTCTGAAGCAAATACTTTTTTTTCATGTTGTGTTGATGGTTGCTTAGTAATAATTAATGCCGCAAAGGTAATGCTTTTTTGCTGTATATTGAAAAAAAATATTGCCGTCCTCTATGAAAAATCACCCGAAAGTGTCAACTTTTTTTTCATATTTCCGATTTTTTTTGTATAATTTTGTGGCGTTGATTAAGACGCTGAATACATGAAACACGACGAATCGGATTTTTTTCAATCGGCTGCAAGGGGGTGATGTGCAGCCGATTTTTTTATTCCAAGATGATGCGGGAGGGTACAGATTTTTCAGAGCAGCCGGTTGTTTATTGCGTATATCAACGCCTCGCTGATGCTCGATACGCCAAGTTTTTTGAAAAGGCGTTTTTTGTAGGTTTTCACAGTGTCCGGCGACTTGTGGATTCCCTCGCCGATTTGCTCCACGGTGTTGCCCTGCGCCGAGAGCCAAAGCACTTTATGCTCTATGTCAGAGAGTACCACGCCATCCTTGTGTTCCCATTTTTTTTGGGTGCGGGAGTATTCATAAAAATCGGGATTGCCGTATCTGCGCATTATTATCCGCCCCGATTCTTGTTCCGACGGCGTTGTGAGTACAAAGAGGCCAATTTTGATAACGCCGTTTTCCACCACCACGGGCGTAAAGTATTGATGCACGAGGAGTTTGTGCAAATGGAAGTTGTAGGAAAGGGTATATTTTATGATTTCGTCGTCGGGCAGATTTTGCAGATATTTGAACGCAGTTTCATTGATTTCTATGAGCATCTTGTAATCGCTGTCGGGGACGCATTCCACATATTCGTCGTAGCAACCGACTTTTTCAGGTGGTATGCCGCACCATCTCGCGATGTTTTCCGACATGAAGAATACCTTGTTTTTTTCGTAGTCAACCATATAAATGCCGTTTCCACTTATCCTTGTGAAGGCGGAGGCGAGGTGCAGCGCAGTTACAATGGTGAGGTTGCCGTCCGCATTGTCGCTAAACATTGTGTTGGGATATTCAAAAAAGTCGTTTACGCACTTGTCCATTTGGGTGTCTTTTTTTGGTTTTGTTTATAATTTGCGGCTGCAAAGGTAACTATTTTTTGCAATGACCGCAAAAAATTCACCCTAAAGTGTCTAATTTTTCTTTGTTTTTCCGAAAATTCATATATATTTTTGTGGCGTGAAAAAGATAAATATGGTTACTCTGTCCGCTATGTATTCGACCCATTTATGTAAAATTTTTGCTGTGCTGTTGATACTCTGCCTTGCTGCAAAAGTATCGACGGCGCAGCTTGAATTTTCCAACTGGATTGTGGGCAAAAACTCCGTTTTGCACATTGAGCCAGACGGGAGTACAAGCATTGTCGAAGTTGATAATTTGGCTTCAGATGACAAGTACCTTTTGTCAGACAACGATGGCAACATAATAACGAAAATTGGCTTTTATCCGCTACACTTTGACGATTGCAACGGCATGACTCTTTTTGAAAATGATGAGCATACGCATACATCTACTCCTATTATGTTTAAGAGTCCCGACTCGAAATATGTATATATATTGCACAATACATATATTCATGAATTAACGGACATAAATCTTATTACACGCAAGACACAATTACGCTGTTTTTGCAAAAAAATATCAGATGATTCAGATGAAGGACAAGATATAATGCTGCATGAAGAAATATTACTAACAGATGCCCGTGATTGGCAGTATATCACGGTCGAACGCCCATTTTATTTTGCGCAATCCTGTTCCGATGGAAGGAGTGTCTGGATTGTTATGCAAGGTCATTCGGACAGATTCATAATTGCCAAACTTAAAGGCAGTGAAATCGAATGCCGCAAGATAGTTAACTATGACTTGCCCAATTTATTTATTAATTTTTCCGGCAGCCGTGGAAGTTCATTTGCCACTGCTGACGATGGCAGGATTTATTGTTTTGCAACAGATACTTCTTCTCATAAACAAATTCCAAAAACACTATGCCTGCTCTTCGACCAAAAGGAAGGCAATATACTTGGACACAGAATTTTTGATGTGAATGCAGTCCATCCTGAACTCACCGAAAGAGGAAAATATATGTATTATTTAAATAATAGAAAAGGGATTATTTACCGCCAGGAAATAAGTGTTATGGAAAATGGTGTCTATAATGAAGAAAAAATCTCACCCGACATCACTGCTTATTCCTGGCTGGATACCAATCTTAGAATTGGCCCCGACGGTAACATTTACGTATTTTCTGGGAAATCTTCAATCTCCGTAATCTACGATTCAGAGAGCGACAACCCACGGATTGAAACTCTGTTTACTGACATTCCTGACGCAAATATCTGGTTTCCAACCTATCTGCGCACCAGAGAAACATTTTATTTTACTGTCGATTGCGACAAGTCAGTTAGTTTCCATTACTATGACAAAAAAAATGAAGTGAAATACCATCATTGGGATTTTGGCGATGGCAATTCGTCTGACGAAGCAGCCCCGCAACATTATTATGCAAAGACGGGTGTGTATGATGTGACGCTGAAACTTTTTCTGAAAAACGGTCAGCAAAAAATTCTGCCGTCAAGGGAAATAACCATAAAAGAATTGGAAAAGCCAAAAATCATCTGCGAATAATTCGCAAAAAATTACCCTAAAGTGTCTAACAAATCTCGAAAATTATCATTATATTTGCAGCCACAAAACTAATAAAAAATTCATAATATGAAACAAATCATCTTAACAGCATTGCTGTCAGCGATTTGCATCATTGCAAACGCACAGGAAACCGACGACACTCAGGAAGTAAGCACGGACGAAACTAAGTATTACCGCATCGACGAGGCTACTGAAGGTTCCAATTATACTTGGTGGACAGACCCGACGGACGCCGGCGTCATCACCACAAACACAGAAAACGGCTCCCGTATCTCAGTAACATGGAAAAAGCAAGGCACGCTCATGGTACAAGAAACCAACTCCGACGGATGCACGAGCGGCATCACCTCGCTCAAAATAGTAATCAAAGATGACCCCACGCTGTACGCCGAATTTAAGACCCAAGCATTGTGCTTCGGCGAGGAGGCTGTAATAAAGTTTCCCGAGGAAGCCAAAATGCCCATCAAGTTCACCTACACATTCGACGGACAGGAGCGCACCGTACATGACTGCAACAAATACACCTACCCACTTGGCACAGAATCAGGCACTTACATATTCGTAGGCGGCACAGATGCCAACAATGTAAAGATAGAGCCCAACGGACACGCCACCGCAACTATCGCGCTCCCGCTCAAAAAACTCACCATCAAAACAGAGTGATTATGAAAACAATTGCGACAACACTAATAATGACCCTCGCGCTGCTCACCGCACAGGCGCAGGAAGCCGACTACGTGATAGAAGGCGAGCAGGGCAAAGAGATTGTGCTCAATGTGAGCGGATTGTTGGACGACGGCAATTCGCAACTCTCGGTATCTATGATAGAGGGCGACAGCGACGATTTCAGAGTCTCGGATTTCAACGACGGCAAGATTTCGTTTGTATTCAATGCCGCCAGCGATTATTTGTTTGACTTCAAGGAGCAACTTGGTGAGTGCAGCTTCAACACCACAGTGCGCTTCGAGATATTGAAGGACATCGAATTGTATGTGCCTAATATCTTCACTCCCGACGGCGACGGCATCAACGACCAATTCCACATCAAATATGACCGCAGTCCAGAGGCGTTTGACATTGTGATATACAACCGCGAGGGCAAAAAAATGTATTCGTCCACCAATCCTGATTTTCATTGGGACGGCTCCAACTGCGCCGCCGGAGTGTATAGTTACGTTATAAAATACAACAGCCTTGGACGCCCCAAAAGCGTATCGGGCTACATCACCCTTGCCGACCGCCGATAAGGTCGCCATATTGCGGAATCTCTTTTAGAAATGTGTACTTCGATGTAGCCGAGTCAAACTTCGCGCAATAATGGCTCAGCCCGTTTGTTACAATTATTAGAGGTGCTTTGAATTTGATATTGTACCTTGCCACCTGATTGAAGGTCTCTTGTGTAATCTTTACGTCCGCCGCCTTGCACTCGACAACCACCAAAGGATTGCCGTTGCGGTCATAGACCACGATGTCGGAGCGTTTTTGGGTGTTGAAAAGCTTCAGCCCATTTTCGGTCATCATCAGCGACGGCGGGTAATGCAAATCCTCAATGAGATAATGCACAAAATTTTGCCGCACCCATTCCTCCGGGGTGAGTACAAGGCGTTTTTTTCTGATGATATCAAAGATATATGTATTTTGCCCGTCGGTGCTAATGATGAGGTCGTGACGGGGAAGATTGAGACGTTCCATTATTTTAATTATAATTATTTCATGTCGCCCGACCAACCGTGTCCCAAGTCCCAGTGACGGTCATACACAAATTCAAAATACGGCAACGCAAATTCTTGTTCCAACAATACAGTCAATTGTTCCTGAATAGGCTCCGCCCAATGCCCGACAAGCACAATAAACTTGTCGATATTCCATGTAACGCGCCCTCGCGGCACTTTGGTGTAATCGCCGGTAAATTTGGTGTCCTCGTGCTTAGCCTGTGCGCGGTAATATTCCTTAGCCCACACTTGACGGTGGAGTTGAGGGTAATTGACAAAGGGCAATCCCTTTTCGGCGGCATCCTCCACCTTTTTTGGGGTGAGTTCCTGTTTGCGCACACCAAACAATTCGTTGGCTTCCATATCGTACCAAAAAATCCCAATGCATGGCAGCGAAGTGTCAAATTCTTTCATGCTCTCCATCTGCGCGGCATGTTGTGACGGTGTAAGTTGTGTCATAATTAGTTGATTAATCTACAAATTTTGCCGAAAGTTACACATATTTTTTCGCTTGTTCAAAAAAATTGGCATCATTTTTTTGTATTATGTAAAAAAAGCATTTATTTTGTGATTGCTAATACATACAAACATCAATTACACCCTCATATTATGAAGACAAAAGAAGAAATCGTAAACAACTGGCTGCCAAGATATACGGGGCGCGAAATCGCCGACTTCGACAAGTACGTGCTGCTCACCAACTTCACCAACTACCTCGACCTCTTCGCCAAAAAGTTTGGCACGAAGGTCATAGGCCTCGACAAGAATATGCCCAGCGTATCAGCCGACGGCATCACGCTCATCAACTTTGGAATGGGCAGCCCCAACGCCGCCACCATTATGGATCTCCTCAGCGCAATCAACCCCGAGGCGGTGCTTTTCCTCGGCAAATGCGGCGGCCTCAAAAAAATAAACAAACTCGGCGACATCATTCTGCCCATTGCAGCCATCAGAGGCGAAGGCACTTCCGACCAATACATGCCGCCCGAAGTGCCGGCTTTGCCCGCATTCCAACTCGTGAGGGCGGCGTCGGCTGTGGTTCGCGACCTCGGCCACGACTACTGGACCGGCACCGTATATACCACCAACCGCCGCGTATGGGAGTGGGACGAAGATTTCAAAAACTACCTGCGTCAAATCCGAACAATGGGCGTAGATATGGAGACCGCAACATTATTCACAGTTGCATTCAAAAACAAGATACCCTGCGGCGCGATGCTCCTCGTATCCGACCAGCCGATGGTGGCATCGGGAGTAAAGACCCGCGAAAGCGACAACAAGGTAACACACAATTACGTGGAAGACCACCTCGAAATGGGCATCCGCACACTCAAGGAAATCATGAACAATTGCCGGAGCGTCAAGCACCTTCGTTTTGACGAAGACTAAACAAATTCTTTTTTTTGAGCAGGATGGATATTACAAACATAACCCCCATTGCCATAAAGAAATAGCCCATTACAGTCCATACAACGGATGCCAACGCGCCCGAATCGTCCATAGAGATGCGGTCGCCGCCTACGAGAACGATATTTTTGCCGGGAAATACGCCCAACGACGCCCTGCCGTTGCCAAGCCTTGCCGCAAAGGTAGCCTTCTCGTCTTGTGCCATGTAGGTAACATTGAAGCAGAAACTATAATCGCCTCGATTGGGATAAAAGCGGGAGTTAATGAAAAATTCCGTCTTGCGCGGGTTGATTTCTGATTCCCAAATACGGTACATCTTTTTCATATACGAAAATAGGAATACCAGCGAATCGGGCTTTTGGAGAGGCGTGCCGTCGTTGAGGTACAAGTCGCCAATTATCTGACAATAAGGCTCTTCTGCAATAGGGAGAGCCAAAGTGTCAAAATTGGTGTTTGCTTCGCGTTCTTTGAGCGATGATTGTCTCTCCTTTACAATATCGATGCAGACGTAAGAGCCTACAAGGAGGTCGAGCACCGTGTCTTTTACGAGATGCGCCTTTTGGAATACATAATCCTTGATGAGATAATCCTTCGGGTTGCCACTATTGACGGCGGCGGAGATTTCTGCGTCGGAAGACAGCACAGGCAGATTTAACATACGCTCCTGCAATTCGTCCTGACTTGCCGTCTCCTTGCCCATGCCCTTGAGCCACCATCCAAATATAAACACGCCGACACAAAAAGCCAGCGACAGCACCATCAAAACAATGGCGCAACCTTTTTTTTCGTTATTTTCCATAACCATCTTCAAAAAAAATTTGCCGAAAGATACGCATTATTTTTTGTTGTGGCAAAAAAAATAATTACTTTTGCAGCATACGCCATTACAATTATAATAACAAAAACACCAAACGCGCCATGGCAGCCACATACGAATCCATAATGTCTGACTTGAAGGCCGGTAAGTACGCCAACGTCTATCTCCTGCAAGGGGACGAGCCGTACTACATCGACCAAATATCCGGCTATATAGAAAACAACGCCCTCACGCCCGACGAGAGGGTTTTCAATCAGACCGTTGTCTATGGCAAGGACACCGACGTGAGAAACCTCGACGTGATGGCGCGCAGATTCCCGGCAATGGCAAAATACCAGGTGCTTATTGTAAAGGAGGCGCAAGACCTCAAAAAAATCGACGACCTCGTGTATTACGTCCAAAAACCGCAAAAGACCACAATACTCGTCCTGTGCCACAAATACAAGACACTCGACAAGCGCAAAAAACTCGCCTCACTCATTGAGAAGACGGGGGTGCTATTCACATCGGCAAAACTCTATGAAAACAAGATTCCCGCGTGGATCGACAATTATATAAAGGGGCTCGGACTCGTTAGCAATCCCAATTCTACGAGGCTGCTGACGGAATACCTCGGCACCGACCTCTCCAAAATTAGCAACGAACTCGACAAACTCGCCATCGCTCTGCCCAAGGGAGCCACCGTGACGCCAGAAATCATTCAGGACAACATCGGCATCTCCAAAGACTACAACAACTTCGAGCTTCAGAACGTAATAGCCAAGGGCAACGTGGAAAAGGCGGCGAGGATTGTGGCACATTTTGCCAAAAATCAAAAAGACAACCCCATCGTGCTGACAATAACATCATTGTACGGATTCTTCTCCAAGATGTTGATTTATTGGCAGTACCAAGGCAAAGACAACGCCACGCTCGCGGCTGCAATGGGCTGCAACCCGTATTTCCTGCGCGATTATCAGGAAGCATCGAGGACATTTAGCCTGCCGAGGGTAATCAACGCCATCTCCCTGCTCCGCGAATACGACCTCAAGAGCAAAGGCGTGGGCAATGTATCCACCGACGGCGGCGCATTGTTGCAGGAATTGGTGTTCAAAATAATGCACTAAAAAAATTGAAATAATTTTTTTGCATTTTTATTTGCATTTGGCGTATTTGTTGTTTAATTTTATGCAGAAAAATTATGCGCGTCTGGGCAAAATGCCCTTATCGCGCAATCAACTGATAATTAGAAATTTAACATACAAACGAGATGAAATATCGCTTTCGCTTAACGTTGAAATTCAAATTGCTGCTGGGCTTTGGTTTGCTCGGAGTGCTTCTTTTGGTGATGTACAGGACGATGAGCAAAACCCAGGAAGCCAACAGCATGCGCGCATCGGAAAGCAACACACTGCTATTTCCGTCGATGCAATACACTGAGAAACTCAAAGACCTGATAGAGAACTCTCAATACCTGACGATCAAGTGGACGCTCAAAGGCGAGCCAAAGGACGTCAAGCTGCTTGGCGAGCTCGAATCATGCCACGGCGAGCTGTACGACTCGCTCAAAGCGCAGATTGTGAAGTTTGTGGACAAGGATCTCTGGAACGACAAAAACAAGGAGCTGTACTTCCAGGTAACATCCACAATCGACACCCTCTTTGCCTTGCAGGACGACATCGTGGACAACCTCAACACCATCGAAAAGTTCAACGACAAGAGCAACTACACATTCAGGCGTTACAGCGCGGTAGATGGAGAAGAGGCTGCATGTTACAAGCGCGCACTCATCATCGCCACACGCCTCGCCAACACCTTCCAAAAAGAATCGTCGGCGAAGCTCGACACGATGGTGGAAGGCTTTGAACATTCCGACAATACATTCAAGGTGGGCATACTCATATTCTTAGCCTGCCTATTGGCAATATACCTATTGCTCAATCACAACCTACACAAGCTCTCCTACTTCAAGGAGAAAATCAGGGAGATGTCGGAAGGCGTACTGCCCGACGTGGAGGTCACCGGCAACGACGAAATCGCAGAGATGACCCAGGCTCTGAGGACATTGATAAGCAACCTCGACGAGACTTCGCACTTCGCAATCAAGATTGGTGAAGGCAACTTCTCAACAGAATTTAAGCCAAGGAGCAAGCACGACGTCCTCGCCAATTCGCTGCTCGTCATGCGCGACAACCTCATCAAGGCTGAAAATGAAGCCGAGCAACGTAAAGTGGAAAATACACAGCGCAACTGGGCGTCGCAAGGTCTTGCAGAGTTCAACGAAGTGCTCCGCAACGCGGGCGACGACATGCAAGTGCTCTCCAACAGGGTCATCGAGAAGCTGGTGCGCTACCTCGACGCCAATATGGGCGGCATCTACATCGTGGACGATTCCGACCCCGACGACATACACCTCGAGCTCACCGCATTCTACGCCTACGACCGCCTCAAATACGCCAAACAGCGCATCGAAATCGGCGAAAACCTCGTGGGACAATGTTTCCGCGAAAACGAAACCGTCTATATGACCGACATCCCGAAGGGATACGTCCACATCAGCAGCGGTCTCGGCGAAGCAGACCCGACATGCCTCGTAATCGTGCCGCTCAAGGTAAACGCCGAGACATACGGCATCGTGGAGTTGGCATCATTCCAAGTAATCGAAAAATACCAAGTGGAATTTATCGAGAAGATTGGCGAGACCATTGCATCCACCATCGCAAGTGTAAAAATCAATATGAACACCGCCAAGCTCCTCGAAGAGTCGCACCAAAAATCGGAGCGTCTCGCACAGCAGGAGGCTGAGGTGCATAAAAACATCGAGACCCTCAAATCGAAAATCGAAAACCTCGAGGAGCTCAATAAGCGCGAAGCCGTCAAGTACCAGAAGCTCCACGACGACTTTGAAAACCAGGCGGAGACCAATGCGTCGGTCATCCAGAAACTCAACGACAAAAACGAAAAGCTCAAGGACGACCTTATGACGCAGCAGTACATCCTCAACAATTCGGCAGGATACTACGAACTCGACGCCCAGGGATTCTTTGTATCGATGAACGCAAGATTCCTCAACGCAATAGTAATGCAGGCATCGGAACTCGAAAGCCACGACATACGCTCGTACATGGTGAACGAAGAATCCGTCAATAATTTCAACGACGGCCTCAAGCGACTCGCCGACGGCCTCATCTACTCCGCACTCACCAAGTATTCGTTCAACGGCAAGACAGTGTTCCTCAACGAGACTTTCACCCCGATACGCGACGAATACAACGTACTCACCAAGATATGCGTCATCACCAAAAACATCACCCACGAAATCGAAAGAGTACAAGATTACGAACGCCAAATCGCAGAACTCAAAGGTGAAAACGAAGTGCTCTCCAACAAGGTGAACGCACTATCGGCAAACTAAAATTAATACTCACAATCCCACAAAAAAGCCGGAGGCTCAAGCCCCCGGCTTTTTTTTATGCGCCACTAACATTGCTTGTACGCCACTGGCATTGCTTGTACGCCACTGCCTGTTTATGTTGCTTTGGCATTATTTAGAATACAACATTTACCCTCACTATGGGGTTATTAAACGAAGTATTATTTTCCAGCCCCTCAGTAGCGTTCAGATTCCATAGGAGCATCAAATTGAGCGACGCACGGTCGGTAAGCTGCCTGTGGTAGCCGCCGCCGATGAGAATAGGAATGTCAACCTTCTTTTCGGGGTCAAAATAATTGCCCGAATAATTGTCGTAGCAAATAGCCTGCGCCTCCACATGCGCAACAAGGAAATCCAACGGATGCACATCAGCATATAATCCGCCGCCATAGACCTTGCTCGATACGGAATTGTAATTGGAGCCATACTTAAAATACTCCAATGTGCCAATGATTCCGGCAGTTACGTATCTATTGAAATAATACCCAACCTGCGGATCAAAATACGCCGAGAATGAACTGGAGCCAAATCCAATACCAAATTCGCCGCCAAACCTCAAGTGGTCAATCAGGCGGTATCGCTGCACGGTGCGGCGGTTGTTGTTGGAATTGTCATTGGATGTATCATCCTCAAAATCACTAAACTGCGCGAATCCCCTGCCCGCAAAAGCCAGCATCAGAAACGCTATTAATAATAAGGTGCGTTTTTTCATAGTTTCATTTATTTCAATTACTTCAATTACTTCAATTACTTCAATTACTTCAATTACTTCAATTACTTCAATTACTTCAATTACTTCAATTACTTCTTGATTTCCGCCGCCTGCTTGATGAGGTCTATCTGCTCTGGGGTCAAGTTTTTGGGAATGAAATACTTCACTTTTACGAAGAGGTCGCCAAACATGCCCGGCACATTATATACCGGCATACCTTTGCCCTTCACCCTAAGCTGCTTGCCATATTCCACGCCTTGCGGAATAGTTATCTTGATGTCGCCCGAAAGGGTGCGGAGCAGGATTTCGCCGCCAAGTATCACCTTGAAGATGTCCACATAAATCTCGGTAAACAGCTCGTCGCCGCGCCGTGTGAAATATGGATCCTTGTCCACCTTCACCCTGACGTAGAGGTCGCCCTTCTTGCCGCCAGCAATGCCCGGATAGCCTTGCTCGGGGATTTTGAGCAGTTGGTCGTCGGTGATGCCCGGCAATATCTTGATGCGCAACTTTTGGTCGAGTATGTTGAGGATGCGCGTAGAACCGGTGTAAGCCTCCTGTAGCGTGATATTGATGGAGCCCGTGAAATCGTCGCCCTTGAAGAGAGTGCTGTTGCGGAAGAAGTTGTTGAAGAAGTCGGAATATTCGCTTGTCTTTCGCTTGAAATAATCGAGGTCGAGGTCAAAGTCGTCGGCGTCCTTCTGCGCCTTGCTTGCCGACCTGCTGCCAGCCGTAGTGCCGCCGGTAGTGGAATATTTGCCGGAATACTTCGAGCCGCTGTTTTTGGTGTAGAAGTCGGTCGTATTGTTTTTGCCGTCGCGCATGAGGTCAAATTTCTTGCGCTTTTCGGGGTTGCTTAGCACGTCGTAAGCCTCGTTGACTTCTTTAAACATATCCTCAGCAGCCTTGTTGCCAGGGTTGCGGTCGGGATGATAGGTCATCGCAAGACGGCGGTACGACTTTTTTATCTGCTCCGCCGTGGCATTGGAATCCACTTCCAGTATCTTGTAATAGTCTTTGAACTGCATAATTATTTTCGTAAAAAATGTTTGTATTTTTTGCGGTGTAAATTTAAAAAAAAATTCCTATCTTTACCGCAAAATTTATTCAAAAAAATTGGCATTATTAAAAGTTAGCAATCTTTGCAAGACATACTACAAGGGCGAAAACAAAATTTACGCCCTCCGCAACATCAATTTCGATGTGGAGGAGGGGGAGTTTGTGTCGATAGTGGGCAAGAGCGGCTCGGGCAAATCCACGCTGCTCAACCTCTTGGGCGGCATGGACACCTCCGCCGAGGGGAGCATTTGCGTTGGCGGAGTCAACATCCTCACTATGAAAGAGCAGCAACTTTCGCAGTACAGGAAGTTTACGGTAGGGATGATTTTCCAGTCGTTCAACCTCATTCCCACGCGCACAGCCATCGACAACGTAAAACTGCCGCTCATATTCAGCAACTATCCGCGCCGTCTCCGCGAGACCCGTGCGTGCGAACTCCTGTACAACATGGGGCTATACAACCGCGCCATGCACTATCCGTCGGAGCTGTCGGGCGGCGAGGCGCAACGAGTCGCCATTGCACGCGCCCTCGCCAACAAGCCCAAGATAATCCTTGCCGACGAACCTACGGGCAATCTCGACACGGCTACTTCGGCTGAGATAATATCGCTTTTGCAGATGTTCAATAAGAAACACCACATCACCATCATCATGGTGACCCACGACAAGGAGACCGCCGGGCGCGTATCGCACAAGACGGTGCTGCTCTCCGACGGCGAAATCATCAAAATATCCACCAACCCAAACCCATGAAAGCGTCAGACATTGCCATATTAGCCCTCTACAACCTCAGGCGCAACACTATGCGCACCATCCTCACGTCGCTCGGCGTGGCGGTGGGCATAGGCTCGCTTGCGGCGATGATTTCATTTGCGCAGGGCATCACGAGCAATATCTCCCGCTCGATGGAAAACAACGACCTTTTCACTGGTCTCACTGCCACGAGCCGCACCTTTGACATCGACGACCCCGGCATGCGGCACAATAGCAGCAGCCTCTCGCAGGACAAACCCGAAGTACCGCTCAACGATTCCATCATCGACGGCATACGACAATGGAAAGAAGTGTCGATAGCATTTCCAGTGGTATCCAAGCCCGCCACGATTCAGTTTGCCGGACGCTCAGTGAAAGCGAGCCTCAAGGCTGTGCCGATAGAGATGGGCGATTATCCGCCGTTTGCCAATATCACAAGGGGACGTTTCTTCGACAAGGCAGACGAGCCGAGGGTGATTGTGAGCCGACAGATGCTCCAACAGATGCACATCATCCTCGACGACGACAACGACAATATCGGACTTGGCGGCGACCTGCTCACTCTGCCGCTCGATTCGGTGTTGGGCGCAGAGCTTACAATAATAACAAAGGTGTTTGACGCCCAAAAACTCGACTTCGCCAATCCGCGCAAAGGAGAGCTGCCGCTTAGCAACGAATACACCAAACTTCAGATTGTGGGCATCATCGACAACGGTGCATTTTCGTCGGGAGTGTTCAGCGGATCCGACGTTTGCCTGCCGTCCAAGGCGATAGATTATGTGCCGTGCATCGACCTCCGCAGCATTTACGACATTATGGACGGCAAAACAGACAGCAAGGCAAAATACAGCTCCGTCCATATCCGAGTCAACGAACACAAAAACCTGAAAACCGTAAAATACAAGCTCGAAAAAATGGGCCTCCAAGTATTTTCGGTTGGCGACAAGCTCGACGACATCGAGCACATATTCCTGATGTTGGATTCTATATTTGCCGCCGTGGGCGTTATTGCGCTCTTGGTGTCGGTTTTGGGTATAGTCAACACCTTGATAATGGCAATCTACGAGCGGCGCAAGGAGATAGGCATCATGAAATCGCTTGGTGGCACTCAATGGCAGATTAAGTTGATATTCTACGTGGAGGCAGCATTGATAGGATTGATTGGCGGCATCTGCGGCGTAGCGGGCGGCAAATTGGCATCGCAGGCGGCAAGCTCTTTTGCCAACACCCAGATAGGCAAAATCATCGGTTGCGACTTGGAATTTTTCGATTTTTCGTGGACATTGGCGTTTGCCGCAATTATATTTTCGGTAATCATCAGCGTCGCCGCCTCCATCTACCCCGCCAACCGCGCCGCAAGCATCGACCCATTGGACGCACTGAGGAGAGAATAAAGGTAAAATTGCACTTGATTTTA
>DGIK01000027.1:19543-56264 GCA_002393195.1 Bacteroidales bacterium UBA3824
AAAAATTATATTTGCAACCAAGAAACACAAAACATTCATAGCAATGAATGTTTTGTGGAAAACATATTTTTTGCAATCGTTTGCGCATTTTTTCACTCAAAAACTCGGCTCAAAATTCTTCTTAACCGCCGAATTATCATTAAAATTGCAGTATCAAAAACCATTAACACTTAATGCTATGAAAAGATTTTTATACACGATTTTGGTGATTTGTGCCGCAGTGAATATTTCGTGCGGACAGGTGATTGAGTGCAGCCCCGAATTTCCGGCGTACAACACTCAGAATGTGGTGATTACGTTCCACGCCGACAAGGGCGCGGCGGGTCTGAAAGGATTTTCGGGCGATGTCTATGCTCATACGGGCGTCATTATGAAAAATTCTACTTCGTGGACGCACGTCAAGTATGATTGGAATGTCAATAAAACCGATTGTAAACTAACTCGCACTGCCACAAATACTTATACGCTGACAATTTCGTCCGTGAAGGATTTTTACGGATTGTCGGAGGCGGAGGCGCAGAATGTTGACAAACTCGCCTTTGTGTTTCGTTCCTCGGACGGCAGCAAGGAGGGCAAGGAGACCGGCGGCAAGGATATTTTCTTGAAAATTTATGAGCCGAGTGCGTTGAATATCAAGGTGTTGACACCTGCACAAAACCCGCTTTTCGTGGACGCCGGGCAGCGTGTACAAATTCAATTATCGATCTCTGACCAATCGGCATCCGTTACTTGCAACGGAGCACCTGTTACCGGCAACACATATCAATTTGACGCACCTGCAAGCGGCGTCCATACACTTGATTTTGAGGCTGTTAAAGGCAACGAAAAAGCCAATGCGACCATCACTTGCGTAGTACGCACCGCAGCCGTGGAAGGCAAGATGGACCCGAAACTCCTTCGTGGTGTCAACAAAACTGGCACCAATTCAGCCACTTTCGTACTCTATGCGCCCAACAAAAAATCCGCTTACGTGACGGGCGATTTCAATAATTGGAGCATCACCGACGAAGCCACGATGCAGAAGGACGGCGATTATTTTTTCTGTACCGTCAATAATCTCGACCCCGAAAAGGAGTACGCATATCAATTCATTGTTGACGAAACTATCAGAATTGCAGACCCTTACACCGAAAAAATCCTCGATCCGATGAACGACAAATACATTCCTCAATCGGTGTATCCGGGCTTGAATTATCCCGACGGCAAGGCTGACGGCATTGTTTCCACGTTCCGATTGAACCGTGAAGATTATGATTGGAAAAACAAGAATTTCCAGGCAGCAGCCTCCAAAGACCTGATAATTTACGAAATGTTGATTCGTGATTTTACGACCGAGGGCACAATCAATGCTGCCAAAAATCAACTTGATTACCTTCAAAAACTCGGCGTCAACGCCATCGAACTGATGCCATTTTCGGAGTTTGAGGGCAACGATTCGTGGGGTTACAATCCGTCGTTCTATTTTGCGGCAGACAAGGCATACGGCACGGCTAATGATTACAAGGAATTTATCGACGAGTGCCACGGTCGCGGAATCGCTGTCATTCAAGACATTGTGTTGAATCATAGTTATGGTCAGAGTCCGTTTGTGCAGTTGTATTTCAATAATTCGACGGGCAAAGTAACAGCCCAAAATCCGTGGTACAACGTCGATTCGCCCAACACGGTCTATTCGTGGGGATATGATTTCAATCACGAAAGCGACGAGACTAAGGCTCTGACTGACAGCATTATGGCGTATTGGATGACGGAATATAATGTTGATGGTTTCAGGTTTGATTTCACAAAAGGATTCACCAACAAGAAGGCAACTACCGACCAGCAATGCTCCGCCTACGACGAATCGCGCATCAAGATTTTGGAGCGCATTTATGACAAAATCAAATCCATAAAATCCTCAGCAATAATGATTTGCGAACATCTCACCGACAATAGCGAGGAAAAGGAACTCGCCAAATACGGCATTATGCTTTGGGGCAATTCCAATTATGCATTTTGTCAGTCAACGATGGGCTATGCCGACGGCTCCTCGACGGATTGGGCGATGGCTTCCAAGCGCGGTTTTGAGAATGAAAATCTCGTTGCATACGCCGAATCTCACGACGAAGAACGTATGATGTACAAGGCGTTACAATACGGAAATGCCGACGGCGACTATTCCGCCAAGGATTTCTCGACGGCAATCAACCGCATGAAAGGCGCGGCGGCGATTTTGCTCTCGATTCCGGGTCCAAAAATGATTTGGCAGTTTGGCGAATTGGGTTATGAATATTCCATCAATTACGACCAATATTCCAACACCGTCGCCAACGAGCACCGTATGACCAAAAAGCCTGTGCCGACATATTTTGAAGATTTAGACAAGGACAACAACCGTATCCGCAAATCCCTGTATGATTTTTACGGTTTTATGGACAGTCTGAGGATTCATAACGACGTGATGCTCAGTGGCAATGTTGATGCAAAAATGACTTCGCTCACCAAAACCGTAACCCGCACTTTGGGCGACAAATCGCTGATTTTTGCAGTGAATTTTGACGTGAAATCGCAGGATATGACGATAAAATTTCCGTCGGACGGCACTTGGTACAATATTGTTGGCGGTGGCACGGTGACAGTCAGCAACGGCTCTGCAACAGTGAAATTTGCCGCCGGAGAAACGATGATTTTCTCCAACAATGCCGCTGACGTCCGCGCCAATATTTCCACGCCAATTGCAGAAATCGTTGTGCCTGAGGCTGTTGACCTGACGATTTATCCCAATCCCTGCGCCGAAATACTCAACGTAAAATCGGACAAAAATATTGACAAAATCACAATACTTTCGTCCGACGGCAAGCGCATGAAAGACCTCCCGATTAATGCAAAATTTGCCAATTTCTCGATGTCAAATTTCAAGCCCGGAATGTATTTCGTGGCAGTTAAATTGGGTACGCAAAACGTTGTTAAGAAGTTGATTGTTAAGTAAATGACAATTGATGGCGAAATATTTTTTGAGAAGAATGTTTCGCCATCAATTTTTTTTCATTATATTTGCGGAAACAAAAATTTTGCAACAAAATGGAAACTCGCAAATATCCCGTTGATACACAGACGTTTAGCAAGCTGATAGAAGGCAATTACCTCTATGTTGACAAAACCGACTTGATTTATAAAATGACGCACGATTTTAATTACGTCTTTTTATCGAGGCCAAGACGGTTTGGTAAGTCTTTGTTATGTAGTACGTTAAAAGAATATTTCAATGGTAATAAGGATTTGTTCAAAGGTCTTAAAATCGACGCATTGGAAACCGATTGGACTCAATATCCCACAATTAATTTGTCATTTGCAAGTGCAAAAGATGTTTCGGAAAGTAGCCTCAACGAAATCATCGATAGTATGCTTTCTTTCTACGAACGATTGTTTGGTATGGAAAATAAGGGTAACGACTGTGGCGTAAGATTGAAAGAACTTATAATAAATCTTGCTCAAAAAACGGGAAAAAATGTTGTTGTAATTATTGACGAATATGATGCCGCAATGCTCGACACCGTTGACAACGACGAATTGCAAAACAAAATTCGTGCAATACAAAATAAGTTTTTCTCGCCGTTGAAAGAACTCGATCAATACATCCGTTTTGTCTTCATCACTGGCATTACCAAATTTTCGCAAATGTCGATTTTTTCGACGTTGAACAATTTGCAAGATATTTCGTTGTGGTCTGAATATGAGACAATTTGCGGTATTTCGCACGATGAATTGATTACAACATTAAAGGACGGACTTCAAGATTTTGCCGACAAAAATGGTTACACATTTGAGCAAACTGTTGAGAAGTTCAGGAATAAATACGACGGTTACAATTTTTCACCTGCCAAACGTGGCGTGTTTAATCCATTTGCAGTAGTCAATGCCTTGTGTTCCAAGATGTTGAATAATTATTGGTTTAAATCCGCAACGCCAACCGCACTGATAAAATTAATCCGTAAATTCAACATACAAATGTTTGATTTTGAGAGTGTTGATTGTGATTCGGAGCGTTTTGACCAGCCCGTGGAACAGGTGGTGGATTTGGTGCCGTTTTTATTTCAGTCGGGATATTTGACCATCAAGGATTACGACCCCGAATACAATACATACGTCTTGGGCTATCCAAACGAAGAAGTAAAGTCTTCGATGGCGCGTGTTTTCAATCAATACACATACAATATCAATGATGCCGTACCTCTCAAAAAGGCGTACATTGATTTTTCCAAGGATGACGATTTGGATAAATTCATCAAAGCATTGAAGATGTTTTTTTATCGTTTTCCGTGCAGTCTCAACGACAAAAAGGAAAGTGAAAAATATTATCATTCAATACTTTATACACTCTTGTCTTCATTTGGTGCAGATATTGCCGCCAATCTCGAAACAGCTCTTGGCAAAGCCGATTTGGTATTGAAGATGCCCAAGACAATTTATGTAATCGAACTGAAATACAACCGCTCGGTAGCCTCCGCAAAACGTCAGATAGATGACCGCACATACGCAAAGGCGTACTTGGATTCAGGCAAACGAATTGTAAAACTCGCCCTCAAATTTTCGTCCAAGGAAAGAAACATCGCGGGCTACGAGGCAGTAGAAGAACCGACGGAAAACCAACTGAAAACCAATTAAAACAAAAAAATATAAAAAAAACTCGCCGAAAAATTTGGAACATTCCAAAAACATTCCTTAAATTTACGGCGTAAAACAAAATGATTTACCGAACATAATTACTTTTGCAGCAAAACAATAATCGTAAAGCAATGGAAGGATTCAAAACAAAAGTCGCAACTAATTTCAAACCAATTAGTTATGCCGACATAACAGAGCAAATAAAAATGTTGCCGAATGAATATTTTGGAGATGTGTCTAATTATATCTCCTTCCTTTTGTATTGCAATCGCGAGAAAGAGGATAAAAAAATCCAAAATCTACGGGCTGCAATCAAAGAAGGCGAGGAAAGTGGATTTCATAAAGATTTTGATCCGGAGGCTTTTTTGCAAAAAATTAAGGCAGAGAGACACAATGGTTAATTACGAAATATCAGATATGGCGATGCTTGATTTGCTGTCTATTTGGAACTATACAATTGACCAATGGTCAGAGCATCAGGCGGATATTTATTATAACTGTTTGATTAATGAATTTTCCAAAATTGCCAACTCTACCGACCCAACTGACCGAGAATATGTTTCAATACAACAGGGGCTGTATGGGCATCGTTGCAAGAAACATCTAATTTTTTATAAATTTTCTGATGAAGGTATTGTAAAGATTATCAGAGTTTTGCATCAACAAATGGATATTGAATCAAAATTTTGATAAAATATTTCAAAAATAATCGCCTAAAAATTTGGAATTTTCCAAAAACATTCCTTAAATTTACGGCGTAAAACAAAAACAGAAACAAAATGACAGAAAAGCGTCGGGCAACCGCCGCGAAATAAAAACTAACATATTGTAAAATTTAGCGTTTGCTATTTATTCGGATCATTCTGAAACGTGAGAAATTTGAGAATTTGATTTACCCGAAGAATAAGTCAGTAAATGTCTGCGCGTAGGCGTGGGCGTTTGGCTTATCTGGGTGAATCGGGCAATTCTCACGGCCTCAGAATGTGGATAATGTCAAAGTCCACGTTTTTTGTGCCGTGAGGTGTAACCCGAAGTCCGATAAAAGCCAAACGCCACTTAATAATAGCGCAGAAAAAATGAAATTATCCGAAGTGCTAAAAGGCTCGGAGTATAGCCTTATGCAGTTTAGTCAAGAAAGGATTACTGCATTGGAAAACAGCATTATAGAAAAAGATGTAAAGGGCAAAATTACACCTTACGTTAATTGTATTGTCAGAAAAAAAGAGATAAAACTGACACCCGAAGAATGTGTCCGCCAACTTTATTTGATGACTTTGACCGAAGATTATCATTATCCGGTTTCGAGAATGGAATTGGAATATTTCGTGTCGTTTGGTAGAGAAAAGAAACGCGCCGACATTGTTATTCTCGATAGGGATCAGAAAAATGCCCCATACATAATTGTCGAATTAAAAAGCCCTAAACTAAAAGATGGCAAGGAGCAATTAAAAAGTTATTGCAATGGTACAGGTGCGCCCATAGGTGTGTGGACTAATGGCGAAAGTATTTCGTATTATCACCGCAAAGACCCGAATTTTTTTGAGGATATTCCAACAATTCCCAATGCGAACGAAAAACTTTCCGACATTTTAAAGGAGCGTTGGACAATAGACGACCTGATAGCAAAAGACAAGTTGGTAAACGAGCGCAAATCGTTGAAGGACTTGATTTTGGAAATGGAAGACGAAGTTTTGGCAAATGCAGGTGTTGATGTATTTGAGGAGGTTTTCAAACTAATTTTCACCAAGTTATACGACGAAATGGAAAGTGGCAGAAAAAAAGACCGCCATTTGGAATTTCGCAATTATGGAGACACAGAAACCGAACTCAAAGAAAAACTCCAAAACCTTTTCAATGAGGCTAAGGAAAAATGGGCGGGCGTTTTCTCCGAAGATGCTAAAATTATGCTCACACCGTCGCACTTGTCGGTCTGTGTAAGTTCGTTGCAAGACGTAAAATTGTTTAATTCAAATCTTGATGTTGTTGACGAAGCCTTTGAATATCTGATAAATAAGAGTAGTAAAGGCGAAAAAGGACAATATTTTACACCGCGCTATGTGATTGATATGTGTGTCAGGATGCTCAATCCGTCCGAAGACGAAACAATGATTGACACTGCCGCAGGTAGTTGCGGCTTCCCCGTACATACTATTTTCTATGTTTGGCAAAAAATTTTGGAAAGCAAAGGCTTGAAAAAGAGCCACTTGTTTACATTGGAACAAAAGCCACAAGAATGTACCGACTATGTTCAAAACAAGGTGTTTGCCATCGACTTTGACGAAAAAGCGGTGCGCGTGGCGCGTACACTCAATCTTATCGCGGGCGATGGTCAGACCAATGTAATACATTTGAATACATTGGATTATGAGCGTTGGGACGAAAACCTCAAAGATGAAAATTGGCAAGAAACATATTTCAACGGTTGGACGAAATTAAAGAAAATGCGTGTTGACAAAAACAGCAACCGTGATTTCAAGTTTGACATCTTGATGGCGAATCCGCCATTTGCGGGCGACATCAAGGAAAGCCGCATCCTATCAAAATATGAACTCAGCAAAAATGCTGCAGGCAAAATGGCAAGTAAAGTTGGTCGCGACATTTTGTTCATCGAGCGCAATCTCGATTTCCTGAAACCCGGTGGAAGGATGGCAATCGTCTTGCCGCAAGGTCGTTTCAACAATAGTAGCGACAAATACATCCGTGACTACATTGCCGAACGTTGCAGAATTTTGGCAGTTGTTGGACTCCACGGCAATGTTTTCAAACCGCACACAGGCACCAAAACGAGCGTTCTTTTTGTACAAAAATGGGACGATGTTTTGTGTCCTAAGAAGGAAGATTATCCGATTTTCTTTGCTACAATGCAAGAACCAAGCAAGGACAATTCAGGCGAAAAGATTTTTGTGAAAAAAGAAAACAACGAGTTCCTTTTGGATTCTCACGGACATTTGATTGTAAAACACGACCTTTTCAATCACGACGGGCTGACGAAGGACGGCATTGCCGAAGCCTTCGCCGAATTTGCCAAAAAAGAACGGCTAAGTTTTTTTTAGGCAGCCCTTTCAACAAGGATAAATATGATGAATTGTTGAAAGGGTTGGAGGCGAGCGAGGTTTGGTTGAGTTCATTATTTACAGGAGTTGAAACATTTCGTTTGGATAGCGAATACCATTCAAACGAATATGAACGCATAGAAAGATTTGTAAAAAACAATCGACATTTTTTTTCAAAATTTGAAGATTGGAATGTTTCAATAGATTGCAGTGCCTTTTATCCGGGTGTTGAACCTTTATATGGTACAGGTTCAATTCCATTAATAAGGGTACAAAACGTGAAAGAAAGAATAGACTATGATTCCTGTGTAACATTACCCGTTTTGAATGAAGAATATGAAACTTTAAAACGTGTTCAAAAAGGTGATATTGTCATAACAAAAGGCGGAACAATTGGTTTTGTTGGTTATGTAACCAAAGAGGCGTATGCAAGTCGAGACTTGATTTTTGTTAAGTCCTCTGCATTAAACGAAAGGGATAGTGTTTATTTGTATTTATACTTGTCAACGAATTTCGCGTTTAAACAATTAATTCGTTCAAGTTCGCAATGTGCTCAACCCCATTTGACTATTACATTAGTCAAGGATTTTGATATTTTCACACCAACCGAAGAGTTAAAAAACAAATGTTTTAATTTGTATACTGAATATTTACAAAAAAATGATTTGTCTAAATCTTTATATGCTGCCGCTGAAGACCAACTTTTGACTGAACTTGGATTAAAAAATTGGCAATCTGACAATGAAAATGTCAATGTCAAAACATTGAAAGAATCGTTTTTGAGTTCGGGAAGGTTGGATGCGGAATATTATCAAAGCAAATATGATGTGATAGAAAGCCGATTGAAACAATTTAATCAAACTGATAACCTTGGTAAAATATGTTGGATTAATAGACAAAATGTAAAACCCGAAGATAATTCAATATATAAGTATATTGAATTAGCCGACGTTAAACACAACGGAGAAATTTCAGGTTGCACAATCGACAAAGGAATCAATCTGCCTACACGAGCAAGACAAACTGTAAAAACTAACAATGTGATTGTTTCTTCAATTGAAGGTTCTCTTGATAGTTGTGCAATGATATCACCCGAATATGATGGTGCATTTTGCTCAACAGGTTTTTATGTGGTTGAATCAGATAAAATATCAAGTGAAACATTGTTAGTAATGATGAAGTTGAAACCAATTCAGATGTTGTTGAAACGTGCTTGTTCAGGAACAATTCTTTCAGGCATTAACTACGATAATTTTTTTGATGTTTTATTGCCTATTCCCGACCGAACAACACAGGACGAAATATCTTCTAAAATCCAAAAGTCTTTTGCACTTAAAGCCGAGAGCAAACGTCTTTTGGAGGAAGCCAAAATGATGGTTGAAAAAGAAATTGAAAAAGGAGGTGAATGATGGCAACTGATAGAGACTACAAAAAAGAGTGGTTTGTTCAATCACAAATCAATTATTTCACTGCGTTTATAACCCTATGGTTATCGTGCAATAGTTGGTACAACTTTCATTACTCGCTTGGAGATGATAGAAAAAATATAAACAAGATTAAACAAGATTCATCAAGTCAAAATAAATTATTTTGCGAATTTAAAAATCTTGTTAATCAAAGTGATACAAAAGAACAAAAGATCTTTTTCGCGAATATTGAGCAATTATACTATTCGCTCAATCGTAACCGCATTAGCGGTGACCGATTGTTGTTTCCATTGTCTTTTGAGAAGGTTTTGCCTGATTATTCAAGGAAAGACGATGCATCTGCATACGAAAGCATTGTTATTCAGAATGCTCGAACAAGTACAGGAAAACTAAGACGCGGAGTTTCGGGAATGGATTTAGGT
This sequence comes from Bacteroidales bacterium UBA3824, assembly GCA_002393195.1. Taxonomy (GTDB): domain Bacteria; phylum Bacteroidota; class Bacteroidia; order Bacteroidales; family UBA3824; genus UBA3824. Next base: position 29,090 of record DGIK01000027.1, read on the forward strand.
GAAATAGTCTTAATTGATGACCAACAGAAAGTTTTTGCAGGTATCTTTGAGATTATCTATCAAGTTAGATGTCAATTGGTTCACGGCAATTTGAACCCAACAGAAGAAAACTTGGATACGGTAAAGTATTGCTATTTTATTTTGTATGATTTACTGAAACCATTTTGTGGATAATATTAATCAAAGAATAACGAGGATTTGAAAATTTTCGTCTGCGACTTGCTTTGCCGCAGCCGTTTTATTTTCCTAAAAAAATACACCATTACCCTTGCAATTTCAAAAACAATCTGTATATTTGCCGTACACAAATTGACAGACATCTGACATTTTTCAGACATCTGAAAAATTCTTTTCCAAAAAAACTCGCAAAACAATTAGGTTGTTATGGCAAGCGAAGCGAAAAAAAAATTTGCGAAATCATTTTTTATCAGTAAATTTGCCAAAATAATAACAAAATGGCAATTATGGCAAAAATAACAGTAAAAGATACAGAAATCAAGACTATCAAAGTCAATGGTACAGATTATATCTGCATCACGGACATTGCACGTCAGAAGAATCCGGTCGAGCCGAAAGACGTGGTTAAAAATTGGTTTCGCACAAAAAATACACTTGAATATCTTGGGCTTTGGGAGATGCTGAACAACCCCGATTTTAAAGGGGTCGAATTCGACCCCCTTTTGAGAGAAGCGGGTACAAACGCTTTTACTATGAGCCCGTCACGATGGATTGAATTGACAAATGCCATCGGCATTGTTGCTTTGAATGCAGTTTTCATTAATGACGGTTTGCCGCAATCTGAACGCCTAATTAAACTCAACAAAATTGCTATTCAGCAAATGAAAGTGCTTGAAAACATTGAAGACAAAAAAATGTTGAATGCCTGAGTTAACACAAAAACCACTCCATTATGCCCCGAGTATTTGAAATAACCCCGAAGCGCATCAAGCGCACCAACAACACGGTTCTCACGCCAGAAATGAAAGTAACCGTTACAACCAAAATGCACACCTTCAATCCGTTTTACAACGGCGCGGAGGAAGTTAAGGAGGCGTATATGCGGCTGTATGGTTTCGATTACAAAAAAGCCTGTTGCACGCAGAGCGATTTTACGTTCAGGGCGTTGGATTAAGATAGAAAACGTATAAAATAATATTTCTGTTATATCCTGAAAATAAAATAGTTGCGTTTAATTTTTTCCAAAAATGTTCCCTGAGCGCAAATTTCAAAATGGTAAAATGTTCTCTGAGCGCAAATTTTTTTGCAATCGTTTGCGCATTTTTTCACTTGGTTTTCATGCCGAAAATCTTGTTATTAGCGCAATTAGAGTTAATATTGCAGGCGGAAATTTAATTGTCGAAATTATGAAAAAACTCTTGTATCTTTTGCTGACGGCGTTTGTGATTTCGTGCGGCAGCAATCAGGGAAAACAGCCCGAATCCAAAATCGAGCAAAGCAACATTTATGAGGTCAATATCCGCCAATATACGCAGGAAGGCACATTGAAGGCGTTTGAGGACTATCATTTGGAACGATTGAAGGCGCAGAATGTTGATATTCTGTGGCTTATGCCAATATTCCCAATCAGCCAAGAGGGTAGGAAAGGCACTTTGGGCAGTTATTATGCCGTGAAAAATTACAAGGAAGTCAACCCCGAATTTGGCACAATGGACGATTTGCAACGCCTTGTAAATCACGCACATCACCTCGGTATGAAAGTGATACTCGATTGGGTTGCCAACCATACCGGCAGGGACAATGTTTGGACAAAGGAGCACAAGGATTTTTATAATCTCGATTCGCTCGGCAATCCCGCAGTGCCCGCCGGTACGGATTGGGACGATGTTGCAGATTTCAATTACGACAATCCCGAAATGCGTCGTGCAATGATTGACGCTATGAAATTTTGGGTGCAAAATGCTGACGTTGACGGTTTTAGGTGCGACGTTGCGGGAATGGTTCCAACTGATTTTTGGGTTGACTGCCGCAAGGAGTTGGAGCAAATCAAGCCGCTTTTTATGCTCGCCGAGGACGACAATCCTGAAATCCACAAGGCTTTTGACGCTTCTTACAATTGGAAATGTCATCATATTCTCAATGGAATCGCGCAGGGCAAAAACACCGCGCAAGACCTTGTGTCTCTGTATGATACGTTGCAACAAAAATTCCCCAAAAATGCAATCCTGATGAATTTCACGTCCAATCACGACGAAAATTCTTGGAGCCGTTCGGAGTACGACCGTATGGGCGATTATGTGAAGACGATGGCGGTTTTGACGTACTTTTTGCCCGGTATGCCGCTGTGCTATTCGGGACAGGAAGCCGCCAATAGGAAGGCGTTGCAGTTTTTTGAGAAGGACGTGATTGACTTTTCGCAATTGCCTTTGAAAGAATTTTATGCAACCCTCAACCGCATCAAGCACGACAATCCTGCGCTTTGGGACAATGATGTCAATTTCCTTTCGGCGGATGACAATACATTGATATTTAGGCGCGGCGATTTGAAGTGTGTTTTCAATTTCAACGACAGCGAGATTGAGTACGCAGCTCAAGGAAAATTCGTCGATATTTTCACGGGCAATGCCGTCGAAATGCCTACTAAAGTTGCGGGGAAGGGATATGCAATATTGAAAATGGAATAAAAAATCAATAATTATGAAACTTAATTTCTTAACCACATTGGCGTTTGCAGCGGGTATGTCGCTAAATGCCAACGCCCAAAACCTAAAAGTACAGCCCGAATTTTGGTATTCGGGTTTCGAGGACAATAGCCTTCAATTGCTCGTTTATGGCGACAATATCGGTCGTTATAAGGCTACAATCAACGCCACAAACACAACCCTCGTGAGTGAGGAGCGCGTGGCAAACGGCAATTACCTGTTCCTGAATTTCAAGGTCGGACAGCCCGAAAAATTTGAAATCCTGTTGCAGGACACCACCTCCAAAAAACGCAAATTGAAGGTTGCATACGAAATCAAGGAGCGCACAAAGCGCAGCCGTGGTTTTTCGGACAAGGACTTGCTCTATATGCTTATGCCCGACCGTTTTGCCAACGGCGACCCAAACAACGACAATATGCCGGGAATGTTGGAACAGGCCAACAATTCCAACCCCGACGGACGCCACGGCGGCGACATCAAGGGCATCAGCGACCACGTTGACTACTTGAAAAACCTCGGCGTTACAGGCGTGTGGATCAATCCGTTGCTCGAAAACAATATGCCCGCCTACTCGTACCACGGCTACGCGATTACGGATTTTTACAAGGTGGACGCCCGCTACGGCACCAACGCCGAATACAAGGCTCTCGCCGACCGCCTGCACGAAAACGGCATCAAGTTGATAATGGATATGATTTTCAACCATTGCGGCTCCAACAACTTCTTGTTCAAGGACTTGCCCGATTCTACGTGGGTGCATCAGTGGCCTGAGTTTACGCGGAGCAATTACAGAGGCACGGTTTGTTTTGACCCCCACGCCTCCGAAAGCGACAAGAAACAGATGCTCGACGGATGGTTTGACTCCACGATGCCCGACTTCAACCAAGCCAATCCCTACTTGCTCAAATACCTGATTCAAAACTCGATATGGTGGGTGGAGTATCTTGGTCTCGACGCTATCCGTATGGACACCTACCCCTACAACGACAAGATGGCGATGCGCGTTTGGTGCGACGCCCTCCACAGGGAGTACCGCGACATTTCGCTTTTGGGCGAGGTGTGGCTCAACGAAAACCCCTTCACTACCTATTTCTGCAACGATGTAATGAATCTCGACGGCTTCACTTCGGGTCTCGACCACGTTACCGACTTCCCGCTCACTTTTGCGCTCAACAAGGCGTTCAACGAGCCTGAGGCTTGGGAGACGGGAATGGCGAGGATTTATCAGCATTTTGTGTCCGATTACCTCTTGCCTCACCCCGAGAAAAACCTCGTCTTCATCGACAATCACGACCTCAACCGCGTTATGACCGATATGCACGGCGACGTTGACAAGGTGAAGATGATTTTCACAATAATCCTCACCACACGCGGCATCCCCTGTATGTATTACGGCAGCGAGGTGTTGATGGAATCGCCCAAGGACGGCGACGGATGGAAGCGTCAGAATATGTACGGCGGTTGGCAGGGCGACACCAAAAACGCCTTCACCGGCAACGGACTTACCGCCAAGGAGAAGGATATGTTCAATTTTATCTCCACTCTCGCCAACTTCCGCAAATCGTCCAACGCATTCTCAGGCAAGATGATACACTTTTTGCCGCAGGACGGGGTTTACGTCTATTTCCGCATCAACGGCGGCGAGAAGGTGATGGTGGTCATCAACAGTTCCGACAAGGAAAAGACATTGGATCTCAGCCGTTTTGCCGAGTGTCTTGGCGGCGTGAAGACGATGAAAAACATCCTTGCCAACGATGCTGCTGTGCAACTGCCCGCAAGCATCAAGGTTGCCAAAAAAACTCCTCAGGTGTGGAAGTTGAATTAATAATTTTAGCTGGTGCTGAAAAAAAACTGCGATTACTGTGGTAAATTCCTTTAAGTTTTTGTAACTTTGCGGTCGGTTTTGAAAACTAAACACCGACATCAAAATTGGACATTGCTATACTATATAGAGGAATCATAATTGGTTTTTTGGCGGCGTGCCCCATTGGAGCTGTTGCCGTTCTATGTGTACAAAAAACCATACAGAAAGGTTTTTGGCAGGGCTTCCTGATGGGCATCGGGTCGGCTTTTGGCGACTTTTTCTATGCCTTGGTTACGGGGTTCAGTCTGTCGTTCATATCCAATTTTTTTGTCAACCACAGGGTTCTTATCGGCATCATTGGTGGCATATTGATGTTGGGATTGGGGTTCAATATTTTCAGCAAAAACCCCGTGAAGCAGTGGAAGGAAAACAAAAAGATGAACAATTCCTTCTCCAAGCTCAAAGTCTTGGGCGACTTTGCGGCAAGTTTTGGGCTCACCATCTCCAATCCCCTCACCATACTGTCGTTCGGTGTACTATTTACGGCGTCGGGAGCCATCAGCACCGAGACACCGCCGCTCGAAACGTCCTTCCTGCTGCTTGGCGTCATCATTGGCGCGGTGGTATGGTGGGCGTTTTTGGCGTTTGTAGTCAATATCTTCCGCGACAAAATAGGACCACGCCACATTATGTGGATCAATAAGATAACGGGCGTGTGCGTTATGCTGTTTGGCACGTCGGTAATCATAATGGTAACGTTCTTCAATGACAAACTCTGACCGCATTTTTCCCCTCTCCTTATTATATATAGTGTGGCTGCTGATTGCTTCGTGCAGCGGCGGCGAGATTGCGCCCGCAATGGTGGCTACGTATTTGGGCGACGACGGCAATGAGCGCGAGATGGATGTTTTTGTTGATAGTAGTTATAATCATTATTTTTATAGCAACTATACCAACAGCCCCCGACCCGCCATTCTCTACTTCCACGGCGGCAGCTGGATAAGCGGCTCACGCGCCAAGATTCACCAACGATACCGAGAGCCGATGTTGCAAAGGCTTGTAGAAAAAGGTTTCATTGTTTTTTCTGTTGATTATAGGCTCGTCGGGCTTGGGCGCGGACACCTCAACGGCGCGGTGTCGGATTGCAAGGCAGCGTTGTCTTACGTCGTTGATAATGCTGCTACATTGGGCGTCGATACGTCGCGTATAGGTCTGTGGGGCTCGTCGGCGGGGGCGCATTTGGCTATGATGACTATTTTTGCCGATACGGCTACGGCGCGGCGGGTGAGGTTTTTGATTGACGATTTTGGACCTGTTGACATTCACAAAATGTTTTCGGAAGTGCCGGAGTGGGGTAGGGAGCTGATTTCTGACATTGTTTTTGATATTGACGGCAAGAGCCTCGTGCAGTTTGATTCGTTGACCTCCGTATATTCTCCTATTAATTATAATACCAATATCCCTGTGCTCATCTTCCACGGCGAAGACGACAATGTTGTTGACATCTCACAATCACGGATGCTTTATAGCAAATTACTGACTAATAGCAAGTTAGTCTCCTTCACCAGCAACGGACACGGCTTGAAGAATCTTGATGATACCCAATTGAAAATGTATATGGAAACCTTTGAAGAGTTCGTGGATGGCATTTGGAGCGCGGACGTCTCGTCCGCTAAATAGTTAGTTGGAGTGCGGACGTCTCGTCCGCCAAATAATTTTAAGCATCCTTCACGTATAGATACAAAAAATGGAGCAAGCTCCTTGAGACGCACCGCTACAACCGCTTATCCTTGCTTACTTCCGCACCTGGGGAGGTTCGCAGGAGCTGGTCGTTCAAGACTTACTCCGACTGCAAAGGTAGAAACAATTTCTAACATACCAAACTTTTTTGCGATTTTTTTTATAAAAATTTTTTTTTCGTTTTTATATTACTGTATTACAGATTATTATGAAAAAAAAATTTTTTCTTATAGTATAATATAAATAATTGTTTTATCTTTGTAAGGTTAAACAAGCAAGATTGACATCGAATGATAAGCGAAAACAGCCACCTTTATTGGTCGAAGTCGCTGTACTGGGGGCTCGAAATAGGGGTTGACATAGTGTTGTACTGCATTGTGGCGCAGTGGTGGTGGGACAGGCCGTTTGACGTATTGGGCTTTGTGCCATATATGATAATATCCATCTGCATCTGTCTGTGCCATAGGGAGTTGGCAAAATTGGATCCGAAGATTAGTTTTGCGGAGCTTCTGCTTGCGGGTGTGTGCGCCGGAGCGTCTGGCTCGCTGATTGTGGATTTGTATGCAGCGATATACGTGAAGGCATACGACCCCGCCTATATGGAACAGATGGTGCAGCAGTCGGTGGAGCTCGCCTCGCAGATGGGCTATGCCGACGGCGACATTGCGGAGAGTGCGCGCAACGTGTTTGTGCCGGTGCTGATGTTCACTACGACATTTGTATATATAATTGTGTCGCTGATAATGTCGGCTTTTGGCGCGTTTTTGGTCAATCTCCGCAAACGACAAAACAATGGCAACAACAGCAAGCAACAACAATAAAAAATGGACATATCAGTAATCGTACCAGTATATAATGAGGACGAATCCATCGGCGAACTCCGCGAGTGGATAGCCCGGGTGATGCAGGACAATAATTTCAGTTATGAGATTATAATGGTAGATGACGGCAGCACCGATAGTTCGTGGAAGAAGATAGAGCAGATGGGCGAGGAGGATCACCGTGTGAAGGGCATCAAATTTCGCCGCAACTATGGCAAATCGGCGGCGTTGAACGAGGGATTCCGCGCAGCGCAGGGCGACGTGGTAATCACTATGGACGCCGACCTCCAGGACTCCCCCGACGAAATTCCGGAGCTTTACCGAATGATTACCGAAGACAAGTACGACGTAGTGTCGGGCTGGAAGAAGAAGCGGTACGACCCGCTCTCCAAGACCATCCCGACCAAGCTTTTCAACGCCGTAACGAGGTGGTTTTCGGGCATCAAGCTCCACGACTTCAATTGCGGACTCAAGGCGTACCGCAACACCGTGGTCAAGAGCGTGGAAGTATATGGCGATATGCACCGCTACATACCCGTGCTCGCCAAGCAGGCGGGATTCAAGAGGATAGGGGAGAAGGTGGTGCAGCATCAGGCGCGGAAATACGGCGTCACCAAATTCGGCATGGAGAGGTTTATGAACGGATTCCTCGACCTATTGACGGTGAACATCGTGCTGAAGTTTGGCAAAAGCCCTATGCACATCTTCGGCTTGATAGGCACATTGAGCTTCCTCGTTGGATTCGGCATTTTGGCGTACCTGAGCATCGCCAAGATATTCTGGAACCAATGGAAGATGACTGACAGGCCGTTGTTTTACTTCGGACTGTTGACTATAATATTTGGCACGCAACTATTCCTGACGGGCTTTGTGAGCGAGCTTGTGGCGCGGTCGTCGTCCGACAGGAATACATACATAATAGAAAAAAAGTCGCAGCTCGATTGACGTAAGTCGGCTGTTTGGTATTTTTTTTGCTATCAATACGAGTAATCAAACCATCAAATTCTATCGAAATATGGCAGCGTTTAGCGACGAAAAATCACAGAAATCAATCAAGGAGATTATCCTTGTGTTTTCTGACATAGACGTGAAAATCACCGCGTTGACGGAGTGTTCGGCGGAGGACTTCCTCTCGTTGAACAATTACCTGAAGAAGTTTTACCAGGACGCCAAGGTAATCTCCGGACAGACCGAACAGATATACGACATCATTGCCGGCAATCAGCACGACAAGTTTTTTGAGGAGCTGCTCAATGTGCAGTACTCCCTCAATAGCCGCATCAATATGTTCAAAAACAAGATCTTGAAGAGCATTCGAGGCTTGGAGAAGATGTTGACGTCGTTGAACTTGGTATTTGTCCCCTTGAAAAACTTCAACCTCAACATCCTGACCCTCAACTTCCTGCTCGTGAACTTGAAGCTCAATGTGGCGTATTCCAGCGACCCAAAGCTCAGCTGCATTGCCGAGTACATAGATTGGATAACGGCAGAAATCAACAAACTGAAAATGATTCTGCCCAAAATATCCGAATCGCTCCTGATGGTCAAGAATGTAACGCGCCTTTCGTCGGGCAAACTCATCGAAATCCGCAAGAAAAACATCCTCGACATCGACCGTGTTACCGGGCAAATCAATGATTCTGTACTCCTGCTCAAGGAGAAGCAGACCGAGGCGGCGCGCAAGATGCCTGAGCTCACCAAGCGCACGCAGAGCTATTTTGATAGCGTCAACAAGATTATTATGAACCTCCAATACCACGACATCATCCGTCAGAAGATGGAGCACGTGCAGGAGACCCACAAGAATATCATCAAGGAGCTTTCTGCCCTCGACCTCAAGACCGACGAATCGGGCAAGATAGACCTCAGCGAGCAGGCGCAGCAATTCTTGCAGATACGCGACATCGCCGGCGTACAGGTAGCTCAGCTCATCAATACCAACAAGGAGTACCAGAAGGCTTTTGCCGTGATTATGCGCAAATTCTGGGACATCAGCGAGGATATGAGCGTAATATCGCAGCTCAGCAACGAGTTTGTAGGCGACAACGACCTTACCGACAGCTATTACAAGGACGTGCAAGACCGTCTGCGCGGCACCACCACCGTACTCAAACGCCTTATCAGCGCCAACGAGGACTTCGGCAACGAGATTGACATCATATCTTCCACCATCGAGGAAAAGCAGGAGCGCGTCCACGAAATCAAGACACTCTACGACGGCATCAACGAGCGTGTGGAGACCATCCTCTCCAACATCGCCGAGAGCACTTCGGGCGACAGCCTTTCAAGAATCACCGGCGAGGTAACTCAACTCGTGGACACCATTTCCGAAAACCTCAATGACGTCGTGCTGTTCTTCAGCCAGGCGCAGAATATCAGCAAGAAGCTCCAGGAAATCAACCACGAGGATTCTGAAAACGAAATCTCCGCCAACCTGCGCAGCATTTCCAGCAGGATTTCGCAATTGTTGCTCTCCATAGAGGATCACAATCAGAAGATAGAGCAGATACTCACCAACAATTCCAAACTGAGCCTCAACCTCAGCAGCGAAATCAAATCGTCGGTGGAGCAGGTGAAATATTACGACTTCTTTGAGAAGATAATGCTCGAAATCGTTACGGAACTCAACAACATCTACTCCAAGCTCGACAACAACACCATCAGCGTACTCCGCAACAACAAGGCAGACAACCTCAAGACCCTCGAGGAGCGTTACACGATGGAGAGCGAGCGCATCATCCATCAACAAGCCATCGGCGAGGACGTTGACCTCGAAGACGATTCCGACGACGACAACGATGTAGAATTCTTCTAATTGTGATTGACTAATCGATAAACTAAACGCCGCGTAATGCAGTCAATAAGCATTACGCGGCGTTTTTGTATTGGGATTGCTTTAACAAATATCTGCAACCGCTTATTTAATCGAAATCTTGTCTTCCTTGAGACCGTCACTTTTTGCGGTGAGAGTGATTGTGCCTGGCTTGCCGTTGGTCTTGATTACAACGAGAGCCTTGCCGGAGAATAGGCTGCGGCTGTATTGGGCGGCGGGGATGCGCTCGCCAACAGTGCCAAGGTCGGTGTTTGGCTCGTCCCATTGTGATGACTTGCGGATTTTTTTGCCGACGTAATAGACCGTGTTGACGCCTTGTTTGAGGATTTTGCGGTCGAGAGAATACTCCTGCGGCGCGTCGCGCTTGATTTTGGAGGCGATTTTAGTGCCGTTGATGTAGATGTCCTGATCGAGAAGTATGCTCTTGGAATAGAGCGTAAATGCAGCATTGTCAGCGAAATCCTCGATATTGAACTCCGCCTTCACCACGAGCAATGTGTCGTGATAATAATCCCAACGCTCCTTGCGGTCATAGACGAGCGGTGTGCGCCAGTCGGATGCGTTGGCGGCTGCAATTTCCGATTGCCAATTGTTGAGGTCTTTTACGGTGATTTCTTGCAAAGCGTTGATTTTCACACCAAATGCACGCTCGTATTCGCGGTCGTTTTCGAGACAGGAAGGGTCGCCGTTGCCAACGCCGATTATCTCTCCGGGACCTGAAATAGAGAATGTTACCTTGTTGTTGGCGTCGGGGACGGCAATGTCCTTGCTGTCTTTGGCTTCTACGGTAACGAGGATTATGTCGTCCGTTTTCTTGTCGAAGGTGGTTTTGTTGGCTGTCAACTGCAATCTATTGGCGGCGTCGGACGTCGTTACAACTTCTTGAGCCACTACTGCGCCCTTGCGGTAGCCCTTCACCGTGATTGAGCCGGGCTGATATTTCACCTTCCAAGAGCAATGTCCGTATTTGCTAACTTTTTGACGGCCAGCGGATTTCTTATTGACAATGAGTTCCACTTCGTCGCAATTGGAATATGCCCAAACATCTATTTGCTCCTTTTCGTGTCCCTTGTGATTCCAGTGCGGAAGTACGTGAACCATAGGCTTTTCGGTGCTGTTTGCCAAGATGTAATACGCCGCGTCCTTGGGGAATCCGCATTGGTCGAGAATGCCAAAATAACTTCCGTTGGCGGGGTAGGAGAATGGTGTGGGTTCGCCGCGATAGTCGAAGCCCGTCCAATAAAACAGACCCGCCATCCATTCTTGCTCCATGCAAAATTTGTAGCCGCGCTCTATCGACGTGCCGCCTGCGCGGTCAAACTGCGGTATGTGGCAGTTGGCGGAATCGGCGCGATAGATGCCCCTCGTGCCGCAGCCGGAAGTTTCTTCGGTGAGCCAGCCCGGTTGGTGGAGATGTTTTTCGCGATATTTGGGTATGTCGCACTGTGCCAAATAGTTGAAGCCCATCAATTCTATGCTTTCTGACGAACCATAGCCACAGCCGCCGCTCACTGCCACGGTGTACATGCGGGTGGAATCGATGGTTTTGGCGTAGGCTTGTATGGTGCGCGTGATGCGCTCGCCGTAGATGTTGGATTCTATCTGCCATTCTTCGTTGCCAACGCTCCACGCAATGATGCAGGGATGGTTGCGGTCGCGCTCAATCATACGGCGGAGTTGCGATTTGTGGTAATCGTTGATGCCTTCGAGCCTCGTCTCTTCCAAAATCAACATTCCGAGCGAATCGCAGGCGTCGAGCAAATCCACATTGACGGGGTTGTGCGAGGTGCGGATGGCATTGAAGCCCCACGATTTCAACATCTTGACTCTCTCTATCTGCAACGGTTTTGTAACGGCGCAGCCCACTCCGGCAAAATCCTGATGATTGTTGGCGCCGACTATTTTGAGGTGTTTGCCGTTGATGAAGAAGCCCTTGTCGCTGGTGAATTCCACTGTGCGGAATCCGATGCGCGTGGAGGTCTTGTCGATGGTTTTTCCGTCCGAATTGACGGCTATTTCCACCGTATAAAGGGTGGGGGAGGACGGCGACCACAATTCTATGTTGTTGACCTTCAATTGCTTGAAGTAGTCGTGGTTGTAATTGCTCCTGATTTCGTATTCGGGGATTTCCATCGTGGCGATTGCCTTATTTTGGTTGTCTTTGATAGATACCGAGAGGGCGACCTTGTGTTTGTTGAGGTCTTCATTAAGCACGTTGACGCGGATGTCAACGTCGGCGTTTTTGCCGTTGATGTTGGTGGTAACGAACACGCCGTCCTTGGCGATATGCACGGGATTGGTCTTGACGAGCCAGACGTTGCGGTAGATGCCCGCGCCTTCGTAAAACCAGCCTTCTTCGAGGGTTGCGTCGGCTTTTACGGCAATTACGTTGTCGCCGCCGTAGTTGATGTAGTCGGTGATGTCGTACTGGAAATCGAGGTAGCCGCTCTGCTCGTTGCCGAGGTAGAAGCCGTTGATCCATACCTCCGAATTGCGGAATACGCCCTCAAACAGCAGCGAAATTTTCTTGCCGAGGTCGCTCTGCGGGATATTGAGGTGCTTGCGATACCATCCGATGGAGTTTTCGGGGTATCGGTAGCCGACAGTCTTGTAGCCGTGGCTGTGGCTCGCGTCGGGGGCAAATGGCACTTCTACCGCCCAATCGTGCGGCAGATTGACGTTGCGCCAATAACGGTCGTCGAAGTCGGTGGCGGTTGCGCCGTCGCCATAGCCGGTCTTGGTGAGGTAGTTGAAGTAGCGCGTGCCGGTCATAAAATTCTTCTCGAAAGACAGTGCGTGTCCGAGCGAGAATTTCCAGTCGGCATTGAGCAATGTGGTCTGACGCTGCGCACGTGTGGATATCGCTGCGCACAACATCGCCAAAATGATTGCAAAATTGAATATAAATCTTTTCATTGGATTAGAATTATAAATTGTAAAATGTATGGATAATTATTCTCAGCCGCAAAGTTATCAAAATTTTATAAAAAAACACACAGCTTTTGAAAATATATTCAGAAAACTGTGTGTTGACGCAAAAAAATGATTCAAAAATTTTTATTGAGGAATTGCGATTCCTTTCGCATTGAACACCGGGTTGGCGTATATCTGCATCAGCATCTTGCGCTGCAATGGGATGTCGCCCTCAAATTTTTCGCATTGCTGGTCAAAATATTCTATCGCCTCGTCGTGCTCCGCGTCGGTGTAGTGGTCAGCAAACTGCTCCGTGCCGGTCAATATGTCGGCGCAGACGTAGTTGATGGGGTAGAGCGTGTAGCCCTTGTAAATCTCCTTGTCGATGAGTTTTGCGATTTCGTCGTACTGGATGTTTTTGTTGGGGGCTTTGGGCATCATGGCGAGTTGGTCGTTGATGGGCTTGCCGAGGTTTACGGTTACGCGCCCCTTCTTCCACGAAAGGCCTTCGCGCATACCAGTAACGTCGTCCACTTTGTTTTTCTTGAAAGTGGTGTCTATCATCTTGTTGTATTGCTCCTTTACCTTGTGGACATCCACGGGGTCGTATTCGTAGGAGATGGTCATCGGGACGATGTTGAGGTCGATGAGGCTCTTTACTACGTCGCCTTCTGCCGCCATATTGAACATTTTGAGGACGCTGCCCTGTGTCTTGTCGTCGCCGTTTTTGGTGCGTCCCTCGCGCTGGGCTATCCAGATGGACGTCTTGCGGTCGATGATGGTCTGTCGGATGTATCGCGACTGTATCATCGAACTTACCATCAATTCCTTGACGGAGAGGTTGCGCTTTACTACGAATGTGCGGTTGAGTTTTACCAAGTCGGTAATCCACGGGAAAATCAGGAGGTTGGACCCGATGGCAATCTCCGATGTCTCCCTGCCCAAGAGCGCAAGGTGCGTGTTGAGTATGGCTGAATCGAGGATGATGTCGCGGTGGTTGGACACGATAAGGTATCCTTTTCCTTCGGGGATGTTTTCGAGTCCGTTGAAGGTGACGCCCCTTGTGGTCATCTTCTCTATGCCCGTTACAAGTACGGCAATAAACTTCCTCTGGAAGTCCTTGACGGTCTTGATGCTACGGAGTTTTTGCTCTGTTTCGGCAACGGGAACATCCGGGAAGAAATATCTTACTGTCTTCCTGAATCCCGGCTCCGCAAGCAGCCTTTCTATCGCCGCCGGCACTTCGCTGTCGTTGTATGGCCTTATGTCCTCAAATTCGGTTATGTTGGTATCCATATTTATATCCGTCATTATGAGTTGTTTGCCGCAAAATTAAACAACCTTTTGGATTTAGCAACAATTTTTAGTATAAAAATCTTTAAAAAAATTATCTTATCTTGTCGATTAGCAGTTTTATCTCGAATCCGACTGGCGCGCCGTTGTGCAGGATGTTGTAAACTGCGTTGCATATCGGGAGTTCGATGTTGTATTTTTCGTTGATTTGGTGGATGCACTTGCTGCCGTAGAATCCTTCCGCCACCATTTTCATCTCGAGCAGTGCGCTCTGCAACGAGTATCCTTGTCCGAGCATAACGCCGAGGGTGCGGTTGCGGCTGAATTTGGAGTATGCCGTCACCAGAAGGTCGCCCAAGTACGCCGACGATTTGATGTCGCGGGTGATTGGGTGTACGGTATCTACGAATCGTTTCATCTCGCGGATTGCGTTTGACATCAATACAGCGAGGAAATTGTCGCCATATCCCAAGCCCGAGCAGATGCCGGCGGCGATGGCAAACACGTTTTTCAATACTGCGGCGTATTCGGTGCCGTAGATGTCGTCGGTGATTGATGTCTTCAGATACTTACATTCGAGGCAGTTGGCGATTTCTTCGGCGGTGTTGAGGTTTTTGGAGGCTATCGTAAGGTACGACAGCCTTTGCAACGCCACTTCCTCCGCGTGGCACGGGCCGGCGAGGACGCAGAAGTTTTTTTCCAGATCTACATTGTAAGTATCGTGGAAGTAATCCGCCATGATGGTATTTTTGTCGGGTATCATGCCCTTGATGGCTGATACTACGACGTGGTTTTCCAATGTGCCGTCAAATTGGCTCATCGTGCTCTCGATGAACGCCGACGGTACGGCAAAAATCAATGTGTCCGATTTCTTGATGACATCGTTCAAGTCGTTGTAAAACTCTATCTTGTCGGTGTCAAGAATCAGAGAGTTGAGGTATTTAGGGTTTTGGCCGTGCTTGATGGCATAGTCGATGTGCTCCTTTTTGCGGAGGTACCAATTGACCTTGTTGCCTTCCTTGACGTTGTTGGTGAGCAGGCTTATGATCGCCGTCGCCCAACTTCCGCCGCCTATTACGGCTATTCTATGCTGTCCAAACATTGTTGTGTAAAATCTTGTTTATATACTTTTGCGCAAAGTTAATAAACTTTTCTATTATGGACAAAATTTATTTTTTTTCTGACAATAATGCCGCCTTTTCTGCCACTTGTTGCAAGAGCCATTTGGGCGTGGAGGTTGCGCCGGTGATGCCTATGATGTCTGCTCCGATGAGCATTTGCTCGCTGAGGTCGTTGACGCTTGTTATATAATGTGTGCGCGGGTTGGCGGTGCGGCAGGTGTTGTAGAGGTATTTGCCGTTGCTGCTGTTGGCGCCCGCCACAAATAATATGGTGTCGTGGCTCGTGGCGTAGTCGGAAAGTTTTTGCTCGCGGTGCGCCACCGATTTGCACACCGTGTCGTATTTTTGGAACGACAGATGTGGCGATGTCGCGTGCAACTGTTGGCTTATCTTGTCGGCTATCTCGTTGTATTTGTGATGGTTCATCGTGGTCTGCGAATAGAGCATAATGTCTTTGTGGAAGTCTATGGCGGAGATTTGGCTCTCGTCGGAGATTACAATCGCCTTGCCGTTCACCTGCCCTACAAGCCCTACGACTTCGGCGTGGTCTTTTTTGCCGTAGATTACTGTCTGTGCGTCGGTGTGCGCCTGCGCGTTGGCTTGGATGAGGCGGTGCAGCCTCAATACTATCGGGCAGGTGGCGTCGATGATGTGGATGTTGTTTTGGATGGCGATTTGGTATGTGGACGGCGGCTCGCCGTGCGCCCTGAGGAGTACGGTGGTGTCGTGCATTGTGGCAAATTCGTCGTATGTAATGGTCTGCATACCTTTTTTTTCGAGCCGAGAAGTCTCCTCGTGGTTGTGCACCATTTCGCCGAGGCAGAGCAGCCGCCCGTTTGTTGCAATCTCCGCCTCCGCCTTGTCGATGGCATTGGTAACGCCAAAACAAAACCCGGCGTTAGGGTCGATGTCTATTTGCATATTGCTAAAAGCATTACTAAATTCCTAATTCTTGCATCGTCCTATTCACAAAATTTTTAGCCACTTCAAATTGTTCCTCCCTCGTCATAAACGAATTGTCGAGCAGGATCGCGTCGTCGGCTTTGCGGAGCGGGGATTCTTCGCGTGTGGTGTCGAGGAGGTCGCGCTCGCGGAGGTTGTCGAGCACTTCGTCAAATGTTACCTGTTCGCCTTTGGCAGTGAGTTCGTCGTAGCGGCGTTTGGCGCGCACCTCGTCGTCGGCGGTAACGAAAATTTTGAGTTCAGCGTCGGGGAAAACCACCGTGCCGATGTCCCTGCCGTCCATTACAACAGATTCGTTTTGAGCCATTTGGCGTTGGAGGTCCACCATCGCCTCGCGGACAAATTTGAGGGCGGCAATCTTGCTGACGTTGTTGGAAACTTCGAGTGTGCGGATTTCACGTTCCACGTCTTCGCAGTTGAGCGCGGCGTGTCCGTCTTTGAGGAACGTTACGGAAATGTCGCCAATCTTCTCTTGCAGCCTATTTACATCAGGTGAGCCGTCGGGATTAATCATCGAATTGCGCATTGCAAACAATGCTATCGTGCGGTACATCGCGCCGGTGTCGATGTATGTGAAACCAAAATGTTTGGCAATCTGCTTTGCCAATGTGCTTTTGCCACAAGAAGAGTGGCCGTCAATTGCTATTTTCATTTTTCAATTATTTCGATTATTTCAATTACTTCAATCACTTCAATTACTTCAATTACTTCTAATAGCCTCCATACGGGTTGCTCTGTCCTCCATAGGGGTTGTTTTGTGCGCCGCCGGGCTGTTTGAGGACTTGAGTGAGTTTGCCGTTGGAATATACAGCCTCGTATGTGGTCTTGCCGTAACGGTCAAATTTCATATATTTGCCGTCGAGTGCGCCGTTTTTGTTGAAACTTTTTTGCACTTGCGGCGTTCCATTTGGGTAATATTCTGTCCAAGTGCCGGTTGGACGTCCAAGGTTGTAATTTTCGCGGCGGATTATCTTGCTGTCTGCCTGACGGTAGATCCATTCGCCGTTTTTCTTGTCCATTACATACTGACCGTCAACGACAGCAACGCCGGTCTCGTTGAATTGCGTGTATTTGCCGTTGTATGCGCCTTCCTTGAAGGTGATTATCATCGTCTTCATACCAGTCTCGTCGTAATATATGACGGGGCCGTCCTTCAAATTGTTTTTGTAGGATATTTCGTAGCGGAGCACGCCGTTGTCAAACCATTCTTTCCATATAGAATCCATCTTGCCATCGTGGAAACAGCCTTCTATTTCGGGTCTGCCGTTTTCGTTGTATCGTTTCCAAAATCCCTCTTCCTTGTCGTCCCTGAATATGCCGGTGTAGTAGATTTTGCCGTTTTCGTAATATACGGTGTACAGTCCGTTGCGCATACCGTATTTATAGTTGCCCTTCTTCCAGACATCGCCGGTGTCGAAATACCACGTCCAAAGTCCCGTCATCTTGCCGTCCAAGTATTCGCCCTCGTTGCCTATCTTGTTGTCTGCCTGATAGTATATCCAATGGCCGTTTTGGATGTCGTTTTTGAAATAGCCTTCGATGTGTTTGAGGTGTTTTTTGCCGGTGGTGTCGGTGGTGTACCAAATGGCGTGTCCGTCCTTCTTGCCGAGGCGGTAAGTGATTTCGCTTTCGAGGCGGCCGTCCGGGAAGAAATTTTGGTGTACGCCGTCGCGGAAACCGTTGCGGTAGTTGCCTTGACTCATAAGTTTGCCGTCCTCGCTGTACGTGGTCCAATTGCCGTCGCGCTCCGAATTGCACATAAAACCGTGGGTCTTGATTTGTCCGTTTTCGTACCAATGCGTGTATTCGCCGTCCTCCACGTTTTCCACGCTACGTTTTGCGCCGCTCTGGTAATACGTGAATATTTGTCCCGTAGGCTCGCCCGCCTTGTAGGTCATCAGGGACGCGGTTTTCCCGTTTTGGTAATATGTGGTCCAGGTGGAATCCTTCAAACCATCGCGGTAATTGCCCTGCTCCTGTACGTTTTTTTCGTCGGAGTAGTACGCCTTATAGTTTCCGTTGCCGTCCTTGACCATCTGCGTGCCGGAATTGTCGAAGGCGTCTTGCATTAAGCATTGTCCGTCGTTGCAGTTTTCGACGGTGATTAGGTGTCCTACGATGTTGTAATATTTCCAGAGCGAATCCTTCTTGTTGTTGTCGTAATAACCTTCCGCCTTCAATGTGCCGTCCTCGTAATACTCTTTGTATGCGCCTGTTGTGCGGTTGTTGATGACGTGCCCCTCGTTCATAAGGTTGCCATTTTCGTAATAGAACGCCACGCGGCCGTTCACTACGCCCATATAGAAGTCGGTTTCCTTGTATTTGTGTCCGTTGCGGTAATAATAGGTCCAACGTCCGTTTTCTGCGCCGTCCAGCATATCGCCCTCCGACTTCTTGACGGTCTCGTTTTTGTCATAATAGGTAACGGTGTGCTCGTCCTGCGCCCAACCTATTGACGGCAAGGCGATTGCAGCGGCGAGTATTATGGATTGCAATGTTTTCATGGTGTCATGTATTTTTGTACGCTGCAAAGTTAAAGAAAATTTTTTATATTGGATGTTTTTTTCGATAATTGAGAGGATTTAAGGGGGGGAAGTTTTCCTATACGTTGATGTGTGATTTTTCATTCCTGTTAATTATTGACAGTCAGGTTTATAAAAAATAATAAAAAAATTTTCAATAAAATATTTGGAAATAAAAAAATCCTAATTTAAATTTACGGCGTGATTGAGGGATGAAACAAACACCCTCAGCCGAGAATAATTAATAGAATTATTCGGAAGTTGTGCTGAACTCTCTTTTGCAACAGAACGTAGGAAATTCTAAAAGAAACGAGAGGTCAGCACGGCAACCGGCTCAATATATTGGGCGTGGTGTGCGTGTATTATGTCTTCGTTTCTTGGGTTTCCTACGACCTTGTGCAAAGAGATGTAATACAAGGCAATTACCGCGCTTTTTTTATTTCCCTTCCTTATAGTTTTAGATGTTGTTCGAGAATAATTACTAACTTAAATCATTCACAACATGTCAGATTTGCAGACAAAGATTGAGAAGATTTTGTCGAAAAGAGGACAGATGGGCGAGGAGATTTTATCTCAGTTCAAGCGCATTACGGCTCTAATTGACAACATCGAGAGTATCAAGCAACAAATCGTCAAAGGGCAAATAAAAAGTTGCGAGAGGTTCGTTGCTGACTTGGATCAAGTGAAGGAGAAATTGGAAGAGGCGAGCAGCAATTTCAATTTTCTCAAACAGCGTATTAAGCGCACAGATGCGGTTTACATCGGTCTCGCAGGTGAGTCAAGGGCGGGCAAAAGTACATTCATTCAGGCTCTTACAGGATTGCCCGACGCTTTGATTCCGAGTGCGGATGATGACAACCGTAAGCCGACGACTGCCGTTCACTCAGAGATTCACAATTCCGCTGAAAAGGAGGCAAGGATTTACTTCCTTTCTAAACTTGAATTTGAGCAGAAAATCAAAGAAATGCTTGCCCAATTCGGTTTGGAAGATTACAGCGAACTTGACAAGTTTGAGCATCTTAATCTCTCGAACATCGAAAAAAAGAATCAAACCTGGGAAAAACTGCAAAACATCCAAGAGGCTATCCCATCGTTCAAGGAATATTTGCTCAATCCGACCGAACCTGTCATACTGAAAGAGAATCAGTTTGCAGAGGGCAAATACTATTTCACCTACATGTATGATGATGCAAAACATCGCTTTTTCCCGGCGGTAAAAGAAGCAAAAATCTATGCCCCGTTTAGTGGTGTTGCGAATGATGTTCGGGTTGTGCTTTTGGATTTGCCTGGTTTTAACGAGGCTGCAAAAGTTACTTCTTCAACGATGGACAAGTTGAAAACGGTTGACTTCGTTTTGTATGTAGAGAATACGTCTTCGAGTCAGGCACATTTTCAAGAGGCGTTTTACGACTATTACAGGAAGTTGCAAGACAACATCTTGTTGAAGGACACCTTTGAGTATTATATGACTTTCTTGCTCAACCGCTATGAACACGAGAGTGGCGTAAACGAAGCATGTGCTCAGATGTCTGCCGACTTGAACAGAACTACCCCGCATGATGTTTTGGCGTGTGCTTTGAAAGATGTCGCAAAGAACCTCAACAAAGAAGATGTAAAAGACATTTTCGGCAAGTTGGCGGACACCCTTGGCGACACCCTCTCTAAGATGGATGGCGAACTATATGACCTTTTCAAAAAGGCTGTAACATCCGATGGCTTGGCAGAAAAACTTGAAGATATCAAGAATGTCATTGTTCTTCAATCATCCAACAATAGGCAGCCTGGTATAGATTGGAAGGATGCTGATACATTGCGTAAGACAATGGCATCCAAATACAAGGCTCTGCAGAAAGAAATCTATGACAATATCAGCAAGAGCCAAACTGAGTTCAAGGAAATTGTCAAAGAAAAGAAAAGAGTAATCAAAGAATCCGTTGAGAACTCCTTGTTTTATCCTGACATGGAAAGTTGGATGTCCGATGCTATTTCAGAAACAGAAGCAAATGGTGCAGATGGTTTCAGGCAAGCAGAATGTCATAGGATATGGGTTGAAATTGTCAGTGGCTACGAAGGTCTGAACGAGTATTTTGAAACAAAATTGAACGATTTCAAAATGCGAGTTTTGAACATATTCAAGACCGCTACCAAAAACTTTCTGCCGAATGACGATAATGCCAGTTCAACAGATACGCAAAATGAAATTAACGTATTGTTGCAGAAATTAGAGAAATTCGGTTTGATGGAGAATGGAGACCAAACGCGCAAAAACGACATCTACAAGGCGTTTGAGTTCTTGATCAATTTGCGTCAAGATTTCCGACAGAGCATCTATCCATACTTCTTCAAAGAAGAGGTAGATGAGTATCTCAATCCGAATGCTGCTGGCAACGAGGGTAAATTGAGAATCGACAAAAACGGTCTTGCAATGTTCCGTCAAGGTAACGGAAGCGTTGAAAGCACCAAGCAGCAGTTGATTAATTTTTCGATTGCAGCCAATTCGAAGGTGTATGAAACCATCTTGAAGTACAATGACTTTGAATACTATCTTCTGAGTTCGCTCAACACATTCGACGAATGGCTTATCAGTTCAAGGAAAGACATTACAGATTTCATTGATTTTGTAAGCACTTTCCGTTCTGATTTGTTCCCTGAAAAATATGGAGACGAAAGCGAAAGCAAGAAGTTGGCTGTTCTGAATACATCAGTGGAAAAAGCCCTAACCATCGTAAAACAATTCAACTAATAGGAAATGGCAAATAAAATAGAAATCAAATTAGACCCGATAAATATCTGTATGATAGCCCCAATGGGCGCGGGCAAGACGTCTATTTTGTCCACATTGATGAAATATTTCGAGGACAATTTCATCAACAAAGCGAAAGGTTTTAGCATTTCGATTAATGCACAAGACCAAAAATTGTTGGACGACTTCGACACAGAAATCAACACCTACATTAATGCGGGAAGTTTTAATGTAGAAACAGGCATGCTTTTGAATCCAAGTGACACTTCAAGGAAATTTGAATTTGAGTTGTCTTTGGACAGCAAGGCAGACACCAAAGTATCTCAGAAAATCACGATAATGGACTATCCTGGTGGTTGGATTAATGAGACCAAAAAAAACGAGGAGTTCATGGAGCATTTGCTGAACAGCAGAATCCTTTGGCTTCCCGTGGATACGCCTCTCTTGATGCAGACAGACCCGAATGACGCGCAGGAAAAAGCGTGGTTGCAGCAGAAACTGAGCAAGGATTCCGTTCTGAAACTTGTGAAAGAATGGGCACAGTACCGAAATGTTGACTATCAGAAAAATGATGCGCTCTCGTGTGTCAATTTTGTGATGACCAAGTGTGAAACGTATTTCTCACAAGCACCAAACAAAGATCTTTCAAAAAAGGTCAAAGTACGTTTTGACGAGCAATACAAGTCAATTGTTCAGGAGATTCACAAGGCAAGTCCTACAACGGAAATCTTCTATTACCCTGTTGACACGATTGGTTGTGTCAAAATCATTGACAGTGAATGGTGTAATAAAGATGGCAAAGGCGTTCTTGAAACCAAGTATTCAATCATCGAAACCGAGAGGAAAATCAGAGGATGTTCTCTTTTGTCTAAATCTCTGATAGACTATTCCGTGGCACAGATTAACGGAGAATTGAAAGCCGTTGATGATTCCGCGGACGAGATTCTGAACGAGAGCAGTTGGATTTACAAGTTGTGGAACAACATCATTGGAAAATCCAAGTTGGCTGCATATCAGAAAGAGGAGATTAAGAAACTCACACCATGCATGAAGGCTCTCGGTGAAAAAATGAAAGAACTCAAAGAGAATGACTTGGAATACAACCAATACTTCCAAAGCCTGTAATCTATATGCCGCTGCGACATAAACCGCTATGTCGCAACGGCATATTCTAAAAAATATTCAACATGGGTCATATCAGATACAAAACAAAAAATGTGGATAATGAATTTAGGTTTTTAGATTTATTATCCAACATTGAATGGGGTAAATACAAAAAACAAAAATTCAGCACTAACCGAGGCTTGAATATTTTTGTAGAAACTGACGGCAATAAATGGAAAGCAAGTGTTGAAAAGTTTCCGAATCGTCGTGGCAAAGATGCGTCAGGACGAAATATTTTTTCGGTAATAGAAGCCAAAGGTATTTGGGGCGATGATGAAGCGCAAAAAATATTCAAATTGATTTCTTTTATCCTCCTCAAAGACAACACAATGGAACAATGTGGAGAGATATTAGACAAAATATTTGATGAAGACTTCGTAAATCAGGCATTTGAAAAGGACAAAACGGAGGAGATTGCAAAGAAGTTGAATAAGTTTTTGGACGAAATACCTACGACAATGGATTTCCCTGAAAACGTTGTTTTGAAATATCAATTTGCCGAGGTTGTAGAGTTTACAGATGAAAGTGTTCGTAAATTTTTGAATGGCGTTTCTCGTATTACAAAGGAATACACCAACTATAACCATCATTGTATTTTCGCCGTCAACGATTTGCCATACGGTGAAAACGATTTGGAAATCATTGCCGATGAAATAGAAGACATTGATAAGATTGTTATCTTGACCAAAGCATTGTCCCGTATTTCTGTGCCTATCAGTGATATTAAAAAAAAAGCAACGACAAAAACGTCGCTTGTAATGACAGAATCCCGCCCGAAGTCAGGCAGTGGCTCGACAAAAGCCCTAAGAATTGTATTGCCGTTTTTGATTATATCATTAATTGCAAACTTAGTGACGTTGACAAGAGGAAACTATTTAAACTCAACCAAAATAGCAGAAATGGAATCGGTGATTTTTTCAAAAGATTCATTGATACAATTGCAGAATTGTTTGATAAAAAATCAAGAAACATTAATTACAGTCACAAAAACAGAACTTGATTCCTTGAAATCAATGACCAATTACATTGACAATGTGAATGGTAATATTGTCAAATTAGATATAGCGGAGTTTCGCAAGTCAGGCGCTTGCAAATTGTCTGTATTGAAAATTGACACAACGAAACAAATTTTGTTTGATACGGTAACAATAAATAGTTCTGTGGATTTTGACAAACAAAAGAAATGCTATGTCAAACTTTACAGAAATTCGGAACCCAGACCGTTTGATGAGAAGCACCACCCACCCTTTGATATCCGGTCTTTTTGCAAGACTGCAAACAAAGCCAAGAAGCCTTCTCGAAAATGAAAAACATAATTCGTGGTTGCATTTTTTGCAGCCGCGAATTTTATTATTTTGCGGCAACCTTTATCACATCTTCTGAAATCTTTGCCAAAGTCGAAAGAGTAAAATTATGTGTCGTTTGAATGTTTCATAGTTCAAATGTTTGCCATTTTATTTGACAAAGATACTCAATTTTTCAAATATTACATTAAATGGTAATTTTTTGCGTTTTTGACTAATTTTCTGGCAAAAATATTTTGCGTTTGCCGCAATTTTTCCTTACTTTTGCACCCAATAAGAACCCACAAAGCCTCTTCTTCGGAATGCTCAAATCTGTGGGTCGTTTTTTTATAATATTATTACTTCTCTATCATCTTGCGTATCTCAAATATATTCGCTATGTTTGTGGCGTTTTAATCAATAATTGATAAAATATGAACTCCCCACACCTTTCCACCCTCCTTGCCTCGTTGATGCACTTTTGCGTTGATGCGTTGTGTTTGTGTTGCTTGTATCTGATTACGGGCGACGGGGTGGACTATTTGGTTTACAATGTGTTGGCGTTCCTGACGCAGCCGCTGACGGGGATTGTTGTCGATAGAATCAGGAATAAATATAAAGTGCTGTTTTCGGCGGTCATACTGTTTTTCATGGCGGCGGCGATGGCGGTTTTGACGCCTGATTTTATGACTGTTGTCGCCGTGATGTTGGGCGTGGGCAATTCGTTGTTTCATGTTTGGGGCGGCAGGGAAGTGGCTGTCGCTACCGGAAACGATGCCCGCGCCTTGGGCGTTTTTGTGTCGCCGGGCGTTTTGGGACTTGCGGTCGGGGCGGTTTTATGCTCGTGGCAACTGTTGTTTTTGCTGTTGATGATGATTGGAATTTTGGCGACTGCGCATTATTGTATGGTCGGCGGCAGTGCTGTCGATAGGGTGGGGGATTCGGCGGTTGGCAGTGGACGTGGAAAATATGTAATAGGCTTGATGATAGCGATTTGTGCGTTTGTGATGCTGAGGTCTTATTTGGCGGGCGAATTTTCTACTACGACAAACAGCGGTGCGGGTTTTATGGTTTTGGTGGCGGCGGCTGTGGCGATGTCGGGCAAAATTTTGGGTGGATTTTTGGCGAGGATTGCGCGGAGTTATGCCATTGCGTTTGTGGCGTTTACGGCGGTTTCGTTGGCGTGTGTTTTCATAAAAAATTATTGGGGAAACGCCATTTTTGTGGGGCTTTTTGCCATTAACTGTACAATGCCGCTGACGCTCTATTGGGCTGAAAAACTTATGCCCGGCAGGGAAGGATTTGCGTTTGGACTTTTGGCGGCGTCGCTGATGCCTCCGTATATTTTTAGTGTAATGCTATGATTTACAGATATATTGCACCGCTGATATTGACGATGTTGATAGAGTTTTTGGTTCTAAAACTCTTGGGCGAGAAGTCTAAAAAAATTCTCGTTTCGTCCCTGATTGTCAATGCCTTGACTAATCCTGTGATAAATTTTTTCATAGCCGAAAATTATACAATATTTAATGTGGCGGCGGGCGAGGTCATTGTCGTCCTGGTAGAAATGATTTGGTATTATGTATGGGGCAAACCCTTCAAAGATGCGCTGATTTACAGTGCGTTGTGCAATGCTGTAAGTTATTTTTTGGGGAATGTGATTTTTTTTGCTGTGGAATATTGTTTTCGATAAAAAAATTTGTAAATTGCGAGCGATTTTGTCTAACCTAAATTTATGCGAAAATGGTACTTCTTGACGTTCTTCCGGAACCGCCGGTTTGTCGATTTGTAGAGGACAATTCGACAATATTGTTGCTCATTGTGTCGCTGGTGGTGCTTGCCGCCTGCGGTTTCATCATTTACAAGTACAAGAAAAACCATTGAAACTATGCGAAATAGGGTGGTGGAACATTGTTTTTAAGACCGCTGTTGTCAAAGGCTTTCTTGATGTCCCATCCCATTTTTTTGCGGAGTAGGAAGTATATCAATGCAAATTCTGCGATGATTACGATGTAGTCGGTGACGGAAACCGCCTCGCGTTTGGTCATGAAAAGCGCATTGCCGCTCAGTGTGCCGCCTTCGGTACTGATAATTGTAAAGGCGATGAAATTGTTGATGAAATGCATTCCCCACGAAAATTCTATGCCGTCAGACAGGATTGCAAAAAATCCCATCTGCAATCCAATCAGGATGTAAAGCGGAATGGTTTTGAAAAATCCATACTGAATCACTTCGTTGTTTGCGCAGTGCAGGAGTCCAAACATCACTGACGTTATCACTAATGCCCACACTTTGCTTTTGGTGCATAGCGCGAACCCTTGCATTAGATAGCCTCTGAAAATCAATTCTTCGCATCCGGTCTGAAATGGCACAAGCAAAATGCACAGAATGAAAAATAAAATGTATTTGGAGCCTTGGAATGAAAATTTATAATCGTCGGGGAAAATTGAAATTTCGATGCCTAACAACAACATAATAATTGCGCCCAAAATCAGCACACCCCAAAAGAAATTTTTCTTTCGTAATTTCTTTTCACCAGAAATCAGCGTCATCCTTTCGCGATGATGGAACAACTTGAAAAATCCCCACGTGCCGCCCATCCACGCCAAAAAAGTGAGCATCAACGCTATGAACCCCGGGATGGTATCTAAAAATGTGTCCATCTTGCCATCGCCAAACATTTCACGTACCGCCTGACGGTCGCCAGTTGCCATTTTTTCAGCGATTAATGCAACGATGTACAATGTAGCTGGTATCTGTGCCACGATGTATCCCACAATCAACATTGCGACATACAGCAACCAATGGTTTTTGCCCACGCGGGCGTTCTCGAAGAATTTCATTTGTGTCATTGTTGTTTAATTTTGTTGCAAATTTAATATGAGAAAATGGAATTGCAAAAAAAATTATTTCTCACCTTTAATAATTATTTGTATCTTTGCCAATCAGAAAAATAACAAATTAATATACAATGGAAAAAAAATTATTACTTGGTGACGAGGCTATTGCGCTTGGAGCCATTCACGCCGGTCTGAGTGGCGTGTACGCTTATCCGGGCACCCCGTCAACCGAGATTACTGAATTTATTCAAAACAATCCCACCGCCAAGGAGCGCAAGATTCACTCCCGGTGGTGCACCAACGAAAAGACCGCTATGGAGGCGGCTCTCGGTATGTCTTACGCCGGCAAGAGGGCGTTGGTGTGTATGAAGCACGTCGGTATGAACGTTTGCGCCGACGCTTTTGTCAATTCAGCCGTTACGGGCGTCAATGGCGGACTCGTGGTTTTGGCAGCCGACGACCCCTCGATGCACTC
>DGIK01000175.1 GCA_002393195.1 Bacteroidales bacterium UBA3824
AAACCGTTAATAGCAACTTTTGTCATTTTATTGTTAATTTTAAATAATTTAGAAAAATATTCTATTTGTTTTTTTTCAACCGCAAATTTAGGAATTTTTTTCATACGGTGTAATCTTTTTGCAAGTTTTTTTTATTAAGTTTTGTTAACGTGAAAATTATATTGTTTTTGTTGCTGTAATCCGAAAAAAGTTTTTACCTTTGTGTTTGTTAACAATTAATGCTTCGATTATGAATACAGCGGTATTAGAACCCAAGGCGATTCCTTATTGGAATTATGTGAAAGACGCAAGCCTTGATATAAAGTGTACGTTAGTTTCATTGCTTAGCGATGCAATTAGTAAAGCGGTGAAACAGAAGTCTAAGGCGACAAGGCCATCCAGAGTGCTTACGCCTGCCGAGGCCAGGGCACAGAAGGAGAAGGAGTTTTGGGAAACTTTCAATAGAGAACAGGATGACCAATCTGTAGATGTGTCGTGGATACACAGTATTGTGAAGGATGTGCCAAAGGTGGACAGTAACATCGATTATGACAAAGCAAAATATGAATATTTAATGGAGAATTCCGGTATATACTCCGATTGAGTTTTTGGAAAAAGTTTCAATAGATAATAAAACAAAATTGCAATAACAAAATGGATCTTTTTGAAAAAGTAATGGAACGTGCCAAGACCGCCGACCTTGGCAAATATCAGGCCGGCGCAGACGGCTACTTCATGTTCCCAAAATTGGAAGGCGAAATCGGCCCGGAGATGAATTTCAGGACTCCTTTCGGCGTAAAGCCAATCCTCAACTGGTCGCTCAACAACTACCTCGGTCTCGCAAACGACCCCGAGGTGCGCAAGGCTGACGCCGAGGGCGCGGCTAAGTACGGTCTCGCCGCTCCTATGGGTGCGAGGATGATGTCGGGTCAGACTGTGATGCACGAGGAGCTCGAAGCAATGCTCGCAAAGTACGCCAAGAAACCGGCTGCTTTCGTCGTAAACTTTGGCTATCAAGCTATGATTTCCATCATCGACTGCATCGTTGACCGCAAGGACGTCATCGTTTATGACTACGAGGCTCATGCCTGCATCATGGACGGCATTTTCTTGCACAAATCCAAGTGCGGCGGCGAGAAGATGAGCTACGTCTATCCGCACAACGACATGGAAAAACTTGAAAAGCAACTCAAACTCGCTACCAAGAAGGTTGCCGAAACTGGCGGCTCTATCCTCGTAATCACCGAAGGCGTGTTTGGTATGGCGGGCGACCTTGGCAATTTGAAGGGCATCACCGACTTGAAGGAGAAGTACAACTTCCGCCTCCTCATCGACGACGCTCACGGCTTTGGCACGATGGGTCCCAACGGCGGCGGCACAGGCGAACATTTTGGCGTTCAGGACAAGGTTGACCTCTATTTTGCAACGTTTGCGAAGGCAGGCGCGGGCATTGGCGGCTTCATCGCCTCCGAAAAGCCCATCATCGACTACCTGCGCATGAACATGAGGTCGCAGATTTACGCAAAGTCACTCCCGATGCCTATGGTCGTTGGTCTCAAAAAACGTCTCGAACTCATGACCACCAATCCAAAGTACCGCGAAAACCTCTGGAAAATCGTTCACGCAATTCAGGACGGCTTCCGCAAGGACGGTTTCGACATTGGCAAGACTCAATCGCCGGTAACTCCCGTGTATATGCACGGCGACCCCAACGCTTCAGACGTGGAATGTACAGCCGAGGCAACAAACCTCTTGCTCGACCTCCGCGAGAATTACGGCATCTTCTGTTCGATTGTTGTATATCCGGTAGTACCCAAAGGCACAGTGATGTTCCGCGTAATTCCTACCGCCGCACACACTCTCGAACACGTTGAGCGCACAATCAACGCCTTCAAGGAGTGCAAGAAGAAACTCGACGAAGGCCGCTACAAGGCTAAGCAGGTAAATCCCTGGGATATGCTCAAAGCTGGCAAGGTGGAGTTTTAATCGACATCCAATCACACCTTAAATAATATTGCGCAATTGTAATATTACGTTATCAAAAATGAAAATCCCGCGCATCATCCGAGTGTTGATGCGCGGGATTTGTTTTCGTTACGCAAAAAAAATCCCGCCGCTTGGAGCGAAAATTTGCGGCGGAATTACATGGTAATTAATAATCAGACAAAAATTTTAAATCTTATCCAATGCCTGGCTGAGGTCGTCGATGATGTCGTCGGCATGCTCTGTGCCGATGGAGAGACGGATTGTGCTCTGGAAGATGCCCTGGTCGGCGAGTTCTGCTTCCGAGAGCTGCGAGTGAGTGGTCGTAGCAGGATGGATTACGAGCGACTTTACGTCGGCTACGTTGGCAAGTAGCGAGAATATTTTGAGGTTGTCGATAAACTTGAACGCCTCTGCCTGTCCGCCCTTGATGTCAAATGTGAAGATGGAGCCGCCACCGTTGGGGAAGTACTTCTTGTAGAGTTCATGGTCGGGATGGTCTGCAAGAGCGGGGTGGTTGATTTTGGCAACCTTCGGATGGTTTTTGAGGAAGTCGAGCACCTTTTCGGTGTTCTCTGCGTGACGCTCAATCCTAAGCGAAAGTGTCTCAACGCCTTGAAGGAGCAAGAATGCATTGAAGGGCGAGATGGCTGCGCCGGTGTCGCGGAGCAAGATTGCGCGGATGTAGGTAACGTATGCCGCCGCGCCAACAGCCTTTACAAACGAAATGCCGTGGTAACTCGGGTTGGGTTCTGCAATCTGCGGATATTTGCCGGACTTCGCCCAGTCAAACTTGCCGGAATCAACGATTACGCCGCCGAGCGTGGTACCATGACCGCCGAGGAATTTAGTTGCGGAGTGTATTACAACGTCTGCGCCATGCTCGATAGGACGGAAGAGGAACGGCGTTGCAAAAGTATTGTCGATGAGGACGGGAATGCCGTACTTGTGGGCGATGGTGGAGATTGCGTCCACGTTAGGAATGTCGGAGCTGGGGTTGCCAAGCGTCTCGAGGAATACGAGGGTGGTATTGTCCTTTATAGCGTCCTCTACTTCCTGGAGGTTGTGCGCGTCCACAAATGTGGTCTCGATGCCGAGGAGCGGGAGCGTGTGAGCGAGGAGGTTGTAAGTGCCGCCGTAGATGGTCTTTTGGGCAACGATGTGGTCGCCCTTCTTGGCGATGGCCTCGATAGCGTATGTGATAGCTGCTGCGCCAGATGCCGTTGCAAGTGCACCTACGCCGCCTTCAAGTGCTGCAACCCTCTGTTCCAATACACCCTCAGTGGAGTTGGTCAAGCGACCGTAGATGTTGCCAGCGTCGCGGAGACCAAAACGGTCGGCTGCGTGCTGCGAATTGTGGAACACATACGATGTGGTCTGGTAAATAGGCACTGCGCGTGCGTCAGATGCGGGATCGGGCTGCTCTTGGCCTACGTGAATCTGCAATGTCTCGAAGTGAAGTTTCTTTGTGCTCATTTTCTTTATGTTTTTAGTGGTTATTAATTACGTTTTTTATTTGTTTTGATGATGCAAAGTTACGAGCGTTGAAACTTCTATCCAAGAACTTTTTATTTTTTAGTTTAATTTTCTATTAACGGCTGTTTTTATAGAATATTTGTGTTGAAAATGGACAATATTCCGCGATGTTGCAGAATTTACAATCATCCCGAAAAAGAACATAACTGTGCTTCCGGCGCGGTAAAAAAAATCTGAGCCACATTTCAGGCTCATTGCCTGACAATCAAAAAATCTTTCTCGTATTTCCCACTGAAAAATTGACCTATTTTATATCCTCAATATTATAAGGTGTCTCCTGATATACAAAATAGTTCAACCAGTTGGAAAACATCAGGTTGGCCGTGGATCTCCAACGTACCAACGGGTCGAGGTCGGGGTCGTCGTAGGGATAATAATTCTTAGGGATGTCGATGTGGAGACCTTTCTGGAGGTCGCGGCGGTATTCTGTGTCGAGGGTTCGGGCGTTGTATTCGGCATGTCCTGTCAAGAAAAGTTCCCTGCCGCCGTCTGCCATCAACATATAAAGACCTGCGTCGTTGCTGGATGCAAGTACCTTTATTTCAGGTACTTTATCTACATCCTCGGGCAAAATCTCCGTGTGCCGCG
>DGIK01000162.1 GCA_002393195.1 Bacteroidales bacterium UBA3824
CGCAGTCGCTTGCCGTGATGAGCGGCGAGTTCCAATATACGAAACCATGCTCGTGGAAGAATGTGTGGATGGCAATCGCCATGTTATGACGGATTCTGAACACCGCGCCAAATGTATTGGTGCGCATACGGATATTGGCATGTTCGCGCAAAAACTCCATCGAATGACCCTTCTTCTGCAACGGATAGTCGTCGCCACAGCGGCCATACACCTCGATTGACTTGGCTTGTATTTCGACGCTCTGCTCTGCGCCCTGGCTCTTCACCATCACGCCATCCACATTGAGGCACGCGCCGGTGGTGATGTCCTTGAGCAGACCCTCGTCAAACTTGTCAACGTCCACCACAATCTGTACATTCTTGATGGTGGAGCCGTCGTTCAACGCAATGAAGTTGACAGCCTTGCTGCCGCGCTTGGTGCGCACCCAGCCCTTTACATTGACATCTGCGCCGTAATCTTCGCGCTTGAGAAGGTCTATTACTTTTGTCCTTTTCATTATTTTTGTCCTTGAGAAAAACTTTTTTTAAATATTTTGCAAAGATAACACTTTTTTTATTTCCAACTAATAGAAAAAATACGTAAATTGCAAAAAATTTCGAGACCATGAAAACAGACGAATATACACAGGCCACAGACTGCATCGAAGCAGTAAAACGGATACGCCTCGGACACACCGACGAGGGGCTTGCAATGCTCGAAACGTCAGAAGTAGGCAACACTATAAAAAACCTCACCAAGGCAGAAGTGGCATACTGGCGCGAAGACTACAAAAACGCAATGTATTACGACGAACATTCGTTGGCAGACGACTATTTCTGGACCGACCCACTCGCCGTGCCGCACCACCTGCGGGCATACGTATATGCCGCACAAAACATCGGCAGCATCAGCCGTGCCAAAGAATTTCTCGATTATTACATAGCACAACAACACAAGAGGTACACAGCAGGATACATCGCCCCTTTCAACGACATCTACAAAAACGCAATGCGCCGCCTCGACGGACTACCGGGCAAAGACGAGCCAGTCGATATTGCCATCTACAACGAGGGCAACGCGCCGAGCAAATTCATATTCTACGGCGAAGACGACACCACATCGCCGCAAGTGGCGGAAGGCATCAGCAAGATACTCAGCATAATGTGGAACAAAGTGCCAACAATGCCCATACTCGACCTTTACGAAAAGTACGCCCACAACATCACCCTCGACGACAACCACATCATGGCGGCGCGCACATACCTCAAAATTGGCGACTACGAGCATTTTGAAAAAGCAATCTTCAGATACATATCCATCTGGCGACCCACCGACAAATTTGAGGTGATGCCAATGAAATTGTTTGTATTCCACGACATCGCGTCCAATTTGACAACCTCATTCAAAAACATCCTCCTCGCCATGGAAAAGGGCAACTAAACCAGTATCAATAGACATAAAACCAAACGCACAAAAAAAGCCGGTGGCATCAGCCATCGGCTTTTTGGTATGCGGTCGGCTCGACTGCCAATCTCGAAATGGAGCCAAACTCGACCGCCAATCAATCGCTATGCAAATGCAGAATGCATCAACCAGAAGCACAATGCACCGGCGAAGTAGCCTATCAAAGCGAGCCAGCTGATATGCTTGAGATACCATACAAACTCAATCTTCTCCAATCCCATTGCAGCCACGCCAGCCGCGCTGCCGATGATGAGGATGCTACCGCCTGTACCCGCAGCGTATGCCAATAGCTGCCAGAATGTACCGTCCAAAACCAAATCAGGCGACGCGCCCAATTCATACATGCCCATAGAGCCTGCCACGAGCGGCACATTATCTACTATAGACGAAAGGATGCCGATAGTCAAGCCGATGCCGTAGGTATTCTTGTTGCAAGTTTCGTCGAGCCAAGACGACATCGCCGCCAAATGACCCGAAGTCTGCAAAGCTGCCACAGCCGACAGAATACCGAGGAAGAAGAGGATTGTAGGAACGTCAACACCTGTAAGCACCTTGGCAACAGAATTTTCCCTGTGGTCGCCATTGTGATGGTGTACGAGGTCGGTGATGAGCCAGAAAATTCCGAGCATCAAAATCATGCCCATATAAGGCGGCAAGTGGAGCACAGTCTTCAATACGGGCACCATCAAGAGCGAACCAATGCCCCAATAAAGGCAGAAACCCTTCAAGCGGCTGTCGGAATCAGAAGAAAGAACCTCTGATGTCTTGGGTGTTTCGAGTTCGCCCTTCAAGGAGAATCCCAGCACCACGAGCGGAATGATCATCGATATGAGCGACGGCACGATAAGCATTGCCACCACTTTGGCAGCGGTGATGTAGCCGCCAATCCAAAGCATGATGGTGGTGACGTCTCCAATCGGCGACCATGCGCCGCCAGCATTTGCCGCGAGGATAATCATGCCGGCATACGTCCAGCGAAGATGCCGGTCGGCGACAAGTTTGTTCAGTAGGGTAACCATCACAATGGTGGTGGTCAAATTGTCCAATACCGCCGACATAAAGAACGTCAGGAGACTGAGCATCCACAGCAACTTGCGCTTGCTACGAGTTGTTATTCTGTCTGTTATGATTGAAAAACCGTTGTGCTTGTCGATGATGGCTACGATGGTCATCGCACCGAGAAGGAAGAAGAGGGTCTCGGATGTTTCGCCCAAGTGCAGAAGGCTTTCCTCCTCAAACACAAAAGCATTCATAAAATCCGAATCGTGAGGGTCGCCCTCCGGATGAGTAGTGCAATACTTCTGCCACGAAGCGTTTTCAATACTCGGGTCATTGAGGATAGACTCCTTGCCAATGACAAACAATATCCACATTAGAGCTCCAAGCATCAAGGCTGTGGCGGCCTTGTCAATTTTTAGTTTGTGTTCAAGGGCAATGCAAGCATACCCTATGACAAAAACTATAATCATTAAGACAAACATAATTTGATTTTTAGTATTTTTAATTTGTTGATTAATATGAGTGCGAAATTAACAATTTTTTTTATATAATAAAAAAGTTTTTTTGCTTATATTTGCAAAATAATATCATAAAAAGAATATCAATTATGAATACACTCACGACACACAAAAACAAAACACGCATCAAATTTTCAGGTTCAACGCATGCACCTGAAAACATGGAAGTTATAACAATAAGTTATAATGGCAAAAACAAAATCGCTAACGCAATAGTCAACTTGATAGAAGCATCAGGCGTTTTTGACATCCTGCGCGACAACGAACCCAACGAAACCACAATCGAGGCTATCAATGAACTCAAAAACGGTGGAGGATTCACAGCAAACGGACTTGACGACTTGTTCAAACAATTACAATCATAAAAAATATGACAACTAGTTAGGGTGGGAAGTCATTCTAAATTATTTGCAAAATAGCACAAAAAAAGTCAGCCCTCCGTATTTGGTCAACATTGGAGGTACTGACTTAAGAATTGTATCGAAAAGGAATTAATAATTATACGTCTTCGAAAGGAGTGAGCTTGATTTTGAGCCCGGTATCCACCATATAATCCATGATGTCGTCGTTCATATCGACGTCATCGGGGGTGTAGTACCATGTTACCGACACGCTTCCACCGTTTTTCTCCATCTCTCTGAGCTCCTTGAGTATCGCAAGCAGCCACTTGGACGTGCTTGTGTTATAATACGTGAGCGAGAATACAAAAACAATTTTGTCATGCGTCTTGGCGTATTCCTTCACCCATTCTACAAGCGGCTGGTAAAAATTGCCCGTCTCTTCCATAAAAGACTCCCCACTTATTTTGCAAACGCCAGATTGCTCCACGAAGTCCACGGTGGGCTGTATGTAGCAGTCCTTGTTGCCAGTAATGTGAATGTCTTCCATTTTTTTCAGCTGTAATTCTTAGTTGGTTCTTGTATAAAAACTTTTTGTTTGCGTCTCCTGATTTTTGGGTGTTTTTCGGTCAGGATATATCCATCCACGCCCGTCCGTGTGTTAGAACGGGATGATGTTGATCTTGA
Organism: Bacteroidales bacterium UBA3824; assembly: GCA_002393195.1. Classification (GTDB taxonomy): domain Bacteria; phylum Bacteroidota; class Bacteroidia; order Bacteroidales; family UBA3824; genus UBA3824. Next base: position 3,986 of record DGIK01000162.1, read on the forward strand.
GGCCGGTATCAATCATGTAGTCCTCGATGTCTTCCTCCATGTCGGAGTCGTTTTCGTCGTAGTGCCAATTGACAGTTACGTCGCCGCCCTCGTCCTCATAATCCTTGAGAACGTTGAGCAGGTCGAGGATGCATCGCGAGGTGCTCGTATTGAAGTATGTAAGCTTGATCAGGAACGCAATCGGCTTCTTGATCTTCGTGGTGTATTCTTCAAGCCAGTCGATGAGCGGCTTGTAAAACTCCTGGGTGTCCTCGAGGAACGATTCTCCGGAGAGCTCACAAATGCCGGTCTTCGCGTTGAAGTTGACCGAAGGTGTGAAAAAGTTTTTGTGTGAACCTTCTATCACAATATCTTCCAATTCCATATTCGACTTTGTTTATATTTAAGTGTTGACCAAATGTTCGTTTAATATTGTATTCTCCAAAACCGTGCCGTAATATGCAAATTACTCTGCGGTTTTTTTGATTTTGACGGCTACCGAGAAGAACGATTCGTTGTCGCTTACCGGTGTGAGCTCTATGTCGAGCGGGCTTTCGGCAGTGAGCGCCACTTGTATAAGGCCGATGTTGCCCGAATTTTTCTTGTCGCCGCCGAGCCTGCGCTGCTCCCTCCTGTATTCGCGAAGCGAATCGCGGTCGAGGGAATTGATGATTTCGCATTTTTCAATCACTGGCTCGATGTCGCTGTTGCGCACCACATTGCCGGTGACGAAAGTGTAAGAATCGCCAAATTCGCCTATTACAAGAGTGCCCATTCCCAATTTGCGGCCGGAAGCCGTGTTGCAGCTTTCCGCGCTGTATAGCCAAACATTCTGCGCGAGTTCCATGAATATCTTGAAAATCTTGCTCTTGGCTTTATCATTGCCGTCGTTGGTGACAAGCTCGATGTTGTCGCCAATGACGTTCATTATCCTCTCGTCAATCGGGCCCTTGTATGATACCAGGATGTTCTGCTGCAACAGATTGTGGTATTCATAAAGACTAAAATCGTATTTGTCGTCTATTTTTTCCATACCCTATATGTTTGTTTTATAATTTTTGCAAATTTACTGTTAATTTTTTTCTTGTGCAAAAAAAACACGTTTTTTTTACACCTCCATGGGTATCTTGTTGATGTCCAACCCTGTCTCCAGAATGAAGTCCTCCACTTCTTCGAGTTCCTCTTCCGAATCGTCATAATACCAGTTGACAGAGACGCTGCCGCCGTCGTTCTGGTACTTTTTGAGCAGATCCAGTATGTCCACAAGGCACTTGGAGCTGCTTGTATTGAAGTAGCTGAGCTTGAAGTCGAAATTGAGCGGGCCTTTTACGGTCGCTACATACTTACGAATCCAGTCAAGCAGCCGCGCATAGAATTTGGACGTCTCCTCCAGATAGGATTCGCCAGCAATCTCGCAGTGGCCTGTGGCTGCCTCAAAGTTTACTGTGGGCGTGAAAAAGGCTTCGTGCACCCCTTCTATGTGAATGTCTTCCATCTCTTTTGCCTGGTTTATGTAATAATAATAGTGTCGTTTTTGACGTGTTACTCCTTGTCTATCCTTACGCTCACGATGTAAAAATATGTGCCGTCCGGACATTTGATGAGCGAATACTCAAGCGGGTTGGACGCCGTGAGCGCTACCTGGATGAGTCCGATATTGCCGCCGCCCTTCTCGCCCGCCGGCATGTTGCGCTGCAGGCGTCGGTATTCGCGGAGCTTGTCGCGGCTCATGGAGTTGATGTTGTCGCACTTTTCCATTACGGGGATTATGTTTTCCATCGTGGTCTTGTTGCCCGTGGAGAATACATAATGATCCTCGAAATCCTTAATAACCATTGTGCCGACTCCCGTGTCGCCGCCATCAGCGTTGGCCTCGCGCTCAAGGCTGTAGAAGGCGATGTTTTGAGCAAGCTCAATGAATATCTTGAAGACCTTCTTATTGACCTTGTCGTCGGGGGAAAGCGTTCCCTCAATTTCCTTGGCCAACACAGATAGAATCTCCGTGTCGAAGATGCCCGTGTAGCTTATGGCTATGTTGTCGACTGTGCGTCGCTTTGTTGTGACTGCGCTTTCCATACTTTCTTTACAATGATAATAGTGTTCATTTCTTGTCAAAAACAATAATCAAGCCATTCTCATCACTTTCAACTTTTTTTGAAGCAATTTTTACATTTTCAACGACATCTGATTGATTATCAGAGCATTGAATCGCAAATTGTTTTTCAATGACAAAATGACCGTCAAAACTCGCCATCAAAGTTATGGATAATAAATATATTTTACAAATTTTTTGTCAAGTTTTTTTTATGTCAAGTCAAAGATTTTTGTTTTTGGTTTATTTGTTGTATATTTGCATTGCAAAAAATCCAAAGAGATGAAAAGACACCTATTATTAATAATTTGTGCATTGCTCACGCTCACGGCATCGGCGCAAAACAAGATAGACGCCGCCTGCCGTGCCAAATATGCCAAGATGTACTTCACCGACTCGCTCGGCACGGTGCTGCCATTCCGTCTGCTCACGCCCGACAAGCCGGACGGCGACACATCTGCCACCAAATACCCCGTAATGCTATTCCTGCACGGCGCGGGCGAGCGCGGCAGCGACAATGAGACACAGCTCTCATACATCGACACTATATTTGCGTCCAAGAGATTCAGGACACAGCACCCTTGCTACGTTATCGTGCCGCAGTGCGCCGAAAATTTCCGCTGGTGCGAAACCGATTGGTCGCGCACTTACCACACAATTCCCAAAGAAATCTCCAAATACCTCCACGCCGCCAATTCGCTGCTCGACAGCATCGCGTCGCTGCCCGACGCCGACCCAAACAGGCTCTATGTAACAGGAATGTCGATGGGCGGATATGGCACATGGGACATCATAACACGGTATCCCCAAAAATTTGCGGCGGCAATGCCCATCTGCGGCGGCGCCGACGAAAAGGAGGCTCGTAAACTCATCAACATCCCAATACGCACTTTCCACGGCACTATCGACAAGGCTGTACCCGTATGCCGCTCGCGCAACATCACAAACGCCATCCGCTCGCAAGGCGGCAAACTGATAGAATACACCGAGTTTCCTAAGATGGGGCATTTCATCTGGAACAAAGTTTACAACGACTACCAAAACCTCGAATGGCTCTTTGGGCAGGAACGAGGAATGAGGAATGAGGA
>DGIK01000148.1:0-14031 GCA_002393195.1 Bacteroidales bacterium UBA3824
ACGACCATCATCAGCAGATAGAGCGTGTAGGCATAGACGCGCTTGCCAGTGTCGCCAAAGTCGGGCGTGTAGAGCAGCAGGGCGAATATCAACCCAAACGGAATCGCGCCAATGATGAGCCACGGTCGGTAAGTGCCCCATTTTGACTGCGTGCGGTCTGAGAGACTGCCCATAAGCGGGTCGGTAACTACGTCAAAAAGCCTTGCAATGAGCATCAGGACAGCCGCATCGGCGAGCGAGAGTCCGAATACATTGGTGAAAAATAGCGGGAATGCTATCGACATCACCTTCCAAGTGATGCCGCCGGCGGCTGCGTCACCAAGCGCGTAGCCAATTTTTTCTTTTAATGAAGCCATAGATAGAATTAGTTTTTAGCAAATTGGATATATTTGTTTTGTGGTGGCAAAGATATGCACTTTACAGAAATATTGCAAATAAAAATTGTATTTATTGCCGTCAATCGTCAAAAAAAACACAAAACCCGCGCAAGTTTTTCGCTTGTGCGGGTTTGCCTTGCTGATTCGCATCAGCGGTGTCTCTTCGTAGAAAGAAACTCGGACGGTAGCTAAACGTCCTCCTCTTCCCTTCTGAGTTTCTGGATGTAGATAGCCTTTTTAATTTGCTCTCTTCTCTTTACCGAAAACTTGGTGAACGCCTGCCTCTCGCGAAGCTCCCTTACGACACCAGTCTTTTCGAATTTCCTCTTGAATTTCTTGAGGGCTCTTTCGATGTTTTCGCCTTCTTTTACTGGTACTATGATCATAGTGTTTTTTAATTTGTTTAATTTAAAATTTTAAATTTGTATCACTTTTATACAGGGTGCAAAGTTATAAAAGATTTTTTTGATACCAAAAGATATTTGAAAAAAAATTGCAGTTTTTTTTATTTCACCACCTCCAACTCCTTTATAATATTCTGTGCGCCGCCCAATTTGTCTATCAGGAAGAGCACGTAGCGGATGTCAACGGAGATATTGCGGCAGATGCTGGGGTCGTACATAATGTCGCTCATTGTGCCTTCCCAACAGCGGTCGAAATTAATGCCTACCAAATGACCATCGCCATTGATGACGGGGCTGCCCGAATTGCCGCCGGTGGTGCGGTTGGAGGCTACAAAACATACGTGCAACGAGCCGTCCTTGTCGGCGTAGCGACCATAATCGCGGTTGCGGTGGAGAGCTTCGAGAGCCGACGGCGCATCATAGTCGGCGGGGGCGGGTCGGTCTTTGGCTATCACGCCGTCCAACGTAGTAAAACTCTTGTACACCACCGCGTCCCGAGGCTCAAAACCGCCTACCTTGCCGTATGTGAAACGCAACGTGCTGTTGGCGTCGGGAAACGGAATCACCTCCGGCATCACCTCCAACAACGCCGCCTGATAACGCTTGTACATATCGTCCTCAGCCTGTATCATATCGCGGTAGGTGAAATATGCCTTCTGAAACAGCATCTTGATGTTACTATCATAGAAATACACGCCGATGTCGTGTTTGAGCGTCTCCACGATGGATTCTATCTTAACCTCGCGCTTTTTGCCGGTGAGTTTGAGAGCCTCGCGACATTCAGCAACCACATTCAACGCCGTCTGCAACTGCGCCGCCGCCGAGCCGTGATAGAAGCAATTCACAAAATCCTGAGCGTCGGCGATGTCGTGCGATGCGTAAAGGCTGTCGAGGTCGTCGGGCAGGAAGTCGGGACAGGAGTCGCAATATATCTTATAAAGTGCGCTAAAAAGATTGCGCTCTAGGGTGCTGTCTCTCTTGTCAAAAACCGAGCGGAGTTTGGATTCCACGTTGTTGATTTCGTTGTCGATGTTGGAGGACGGATTAGCCATAGAATTTTTCAGGCGCGTGAGTTGCTCGCCCGCCTTGAATTGCGACAATCCATAAATCGATTCCGTAAAATACGTAACGCAACGTGCTGCCTTGATGTTGGTGGCGTTGTAAATAGAACAAAAAGCCCTCACAATGTTGCTGTATTTGCCACGCAATTCGCTTGTGGAGAGCCGTGATTGAAATTCGCGTTCCAATTCCTGTTTGCGTCCCACGGCGTTGCAACTGAGGAGACCAGCTATTGCGCCCTCCCATTTTTTCTTGCCGTTTTCAACGCCCGAATACCTCGACGCGTAGTCTATCTTGATTTGACGGTCGTGATTCATAGCCTCCTCCATCAAATCCATCTCCAACTGACGGACGCAGACCCTCGCGGGCAAATCCACATCTTGACGAAATTTTACTGCGCACGACGGCAAGTATGATTCTGTAACGCCCGGATAGCCAAACACCATCGTGAAGTCGCCATCGTTCAAGCCTTTGAGCGAAATTTTGAAATGCGATTTCGGGTGGTAAGGCACATTGGCGTTTGAAAAATCGGTCGGATTGTTGTACTTGTCGGCATAAACCCTAAACACCGAAAAGTCGCCCGAATGACGCGGCCACATCCAGTTGTCGGTGTCGGAATAATAATTGCCAACCGACGATGGCGGTGCCGCCACAAGCCTAACATCCCTAAATACTTTGTACACAAATACATAATAGACATTGCCACCATAAAAACCTTCCACCGAATACTCCAAATTGTCGCCGTATTTGGACTGATAATCGGCAATGACAGCCCTGCGGTTGTCGTCGTCGGACATATCGCCGTATTTTTCGGGAACGAGTTCCATACGGTCGAGGATTTGGATTTCGAGACCCTCGCAGGGGAGTTCTTCGGTGATGTTTTTAGCCCAAAATCCGTCCGCCAAATAGTCGTGCATCAAGGTCGAATGTTGCTGAATGAACGACCGTCCGCAATGGTGGTTGGTGAATATCAAGCCGTCTTTCGACACAAATTCGCCCGTACAGCCGCCGCCAAACAACACCACGGCATCCTTCATACAAGCCTTGTTGACGGAATAGATGTCTTCGGCTTTGAGTTTGAAACCGTTTTTCTGCATATCGGCGATGCGTTGCTGCGCCAATACCGGCAGCCACATCCCGCCCTGCGCCACCGCGTTGGATACGCATATTATTATGGCGACGATTAATATAAATATCCTTCTCATAATGTGTTTCATTTTTTACTCCTGATGCCTGCCCTTCAAAACAGCCACCACGTCCTCGATTTTTTTGCCACGGGAACTCAGTAGCACAATCACGTGGTACAGCAAGTCGGCAGCCTCGTTGAGGAAGAGCGAATCGTTGTTGTCCTTGGATTCGATGACGAGCTCCACAGCCTCCTCGCCGACCTTCTTGGCGATTTTGTTGACGCCCTCGCGGAAAAGTTTTGTGGTGTAGCTGCCAGCCGGACGCTCCTCGTTGCGCTTGTCGATGAATTTTTGGAGATACGACAAGAATCCGATGTTGCTCTCCTCAAAATCAAAACACGAAGTAGTTCCCTTGTGACAAGTGGGGCCGTCGGGTTTGGCTTTGATGAGGATGGTGTCGTTGTCGCAATCCACATACATCTCTTTGAGGTGCAGGAAGTTGCCGGAAGTTTCGCCCTTAGTCCAAAGGCAGTTGCGACTACGCGACCAAAATGTTACCTTCTTGGTCTCCTGAGTTTTCTTGAAACTCTCCTCGTTCATATATCCGAGCATCAGCACCTGCAATGTCTCGTAATCCTGTACAATGGCAGGAATCAACCCGCCCATTTTTTCAAAATCCAATGTCATTTTTCGTTAACGTTAATTATTAATTTTTGGAACGCCTTACGGCGTTCTTTATTTTTAAACAAAAATTTTCGTCAATTTTTTCGTCAATTTCCGTCAATTTATGCAAGAATCTTTTTCAAAGGGCAAAATTATTGATTTTTTTTGGATGACACAACTTTATTTGATTTTTGAAATACGAAATGCCTTTAATATGCGTCTGCAGGGTGCCGTTGCAAAATTTCAAGCAATTAACATTTTTTAATACTTTAAATTTGTTTAATTAAAATTATTGAATCAAATTTGCGTCATAAAAGTTGTGGGCTCAGGCAGTCCGCGGCCAAGATAAATAGATTATTTGGAAGTTGTACTGTATCCCTATGAATGAGAACGTAGGAAATTCTTAGAAAGTTGGGATATAGTACAGCATCCGGCTCTGTATAAGGGCATGGTTTGCTGTGTTATGTCTTGACTTTCAGGTTTCCTACGACCATCATTCACAGGATGTAACGAAGTAAGCTGTGCTTTCTTTTTTTCCTATCTTTCAAATAATTCTCCACAAAAATGAATGCTTATAGTATTAACTTAAAATAAGGAGAATTAAATGAAAAAGTATTTCACTTTGTTATTTTTCTTACTTGTGATGCAGTCTGCGACATTCGCGCAAAACACGTTTACGGTGGAGCGCATTGTGCCGCATGATTTTGATTTGGAGGACAATATGATAATCAAAAATGCCACTCCTTACATCATCAACAGCGTCTCAGTGTATGAAAATGACACTAAAATCGCCGATTGTCAAAACCTTGCGCCAAAAGACGACAACACAGTGATGAAATTTTCTGACAATGGCCTGTCTCGTTTTCTTGGCGTCAACCTCCGTCTGGTGATAGAAAGCGGCGATGCCAAACAGCATGGCGCGCAGGTGGACGTGCAGTACAAGGACAAGGACGACGACCTCATAATAGAAATTATCTCCACCGGCGGTACATCAACAACCAACCGACCCAACAAAAAAGACAAAACAGGAGGAACGGGATTCCGTGTCTGCATGGATGTATTGCATGGGTTCCTCGAAAAAAGAGATGATGTTGATGATGGCAATGGCAACAAAATTTCGTTCCCAACGATGTGCGACCAACTCAACTTCACTTTTGGTGCCAATGTAATCCCGGGGCTTTATGTTGGTCTTGGTCCGAGCGGTGCCATAGGTTGGGGCAACGGTGCCAAAGCGTCATACAACGTGGGTGCTGACTTAAAATTGCGCTACACATACACTAACATCAATGTCCGCCCATACGCAGAATACAATCTGTATTGGCTGGAAAACACCGATACCAAGAAGCGCGGATTGGAGCACAGCATCGGTGTAGGTTTCTGTTTTGCAACGAAAGTTTTCCTCGGCGCACAATACTGGCTGCACCCATACGAAGATGTCCAGCCCAAAAAACAGGGCAGAAAAACTGTTGAAGAAAAAGTAAAAAAGACAGAAAAATATTTCTGCATACATTTCGGACTAATGTTTTAATTAACAATAATTTCTAACCAATTAAATTACAATTAATTATGAAAGTGTTCAAACTAATGCTGGTGGCGGCAGCGGTTGCCGTCTCGTCCTGCGCCATGGCGCAGGACCTCAGCTTCGGAGTGAAGGCGGGACTGAACTTCTCGAAGTTCACGGTTGAAAAGGATGAAGAGGGATATGATTACAGCTCTGCTCACAAATCTAAACCGGGAATCAGCCTCGGTGTGTACGCCGACTACACCCTCAGCGATTTGCTGGCGATTGAGTCTGGCTTGCAGTTTGACCAGAAGGGCAGCAAAGCCGAAGGTAATGATGGCGGCTCATGGTCAGACAAGTACACCATCAACTATTTCACGATTCCCATCAACGCAAGGGTGAACTTGGCAATGGGCGACAACAACATCTACTTCCTCGCAGGACCAACATTCGGCATTGCGCTCTCTGGAAAAAACAAATATGAAGAGGATGGAAAATCAGAAGACATCACAATCAAATTCGAAAAACCCAAAGTGGATGAAGACGGCGATCCTATCGAAGGAGGAGCATTCGCAAAACGCATGAATGTTGGACTTCTTCTTGGTGCAGGTTACGAATTGTCAAACAACATTGGCGCAAGACTCACCTACGAAATAGGTCTCAACAATCTGTCCCAATACAGCAAAGGCGAGGTAAAGACCGGCGTCTTCGGCATTGCTGTAACCTACAAGTTCTAATCATCCTGACACGCTATGAAGAAAAGAAAAATTCTATTAGCGTTGACGGCGGCAACTCTTGCGCTGAATGTCTCAGCGCAAGAGACGGATGTTGATACAACGGAAAGCGAGGTCATTGAGCCGAGCGTATGGAGCGTGGGACTTAATTTTGGACCGAGAACCAATTTCATGAAATTCACAAACCTTTCGCCCGACATCAACGGAACCAAGGCCGCCCGCAGCAACTTTGTGTTCTCGGTGTTTGCGTACCGCGAGTTCAAGGACGGCAAATACGGCATCCGCCCGCAATTGTCGCTCCTGAGTCGTGGCGCCAAATACACCGGCATAGAGTCAAAGTACTGGGAAAACGCCACGTATGATGTGAAAGCCAACTACCTCGACCTCCGTATGCCGTTGATACTCAATCTCAACGAGTTTGAGATAAGCGGACAGCCGATACAACCATACGTCTATATCACGCCTATCTTAGGTGCGGCTACAGGCGGCGAACTCTCGCTTACCGACGAGACCGAAGACCCCGAAGACGCCGTAACCATCTCGATGGATGCCGCCAAATCCAACTTGGCATCGTTCTATCTCGGTGCGGGGCTCGGCGTGGGCGCGAGGTACAAATTCGACATCATGGGCGAAAAATGCTTTGCAAGTTTCGAGATGATGTTCGATTACGGTATCTCAAACACCTACGGCAAAAACGAGAAGGACGGCAAGGCGGAGGACGTCGGCTACCTCGTCAACTACACCAACTACCCATTGGACGGCAAACGCAGGTTTTCGGGGCTCGAATTTCAGGTAACGGCATGTGTGCCAATGAGCCTATTCAAGCACAAGCGCAAGAAGAAAGAGCCACCGGTAATCGAGGAAGTAATAATCGACGAGCCAATCCATGAGCCCGAAAAACCATGCTACGAACTCGAAGAAATCTCGCAGATGATAGCGGACGGCAAGTCCGTGAAAGGCAAGACAATATGCGCCATCAACACCATCAACTTCGACTTTGGCAGCGCGAAAATCAAGGAAGAATCCTTCGACTACCTCGACAAACTCGCCGAAATCCTTAAATCCACTGGCGCAAACATCAAGGTAAACGGACACACCGACAGCATCGGCACTGTGGAATACAACCTCAAACTCTCACGTGACCGCGCAAAATCCGTGGTCAACTACTTGACAAACAAAGGCATTGCCAAGGAAAAACTCTCCTCGGAAGGCTACGGACCAAACCGTCCCCTCACAACCAACGAGACCGATGAAGGTCGCGCCATGAACCGCCGTGTAGAGTTTGAAATCCTTGACGAAGAATAATAATAACTAATCAAAAAACACGAAAAAATGAAAACAAAATTCAGACTGATGGCATTCATCTGCATGCTTGCGATGCTTGCCACAACATCGTTCACTTCCTGTGGCGATGACGACGACGATGAAGGCTCTTCTGACCCGGCTGCACTCGTCGGAACATGGAGGGCGGTTTCTGAAGAAGATTGGGACCGTGAAGATGATGGCGAATCTTCCCATGACAAAGACATCTTTGACAATCCTGATGTAGAATGGGAACTCATAACTTTTAAGGAAGATGGAACTTGGACGAGTGATTCTTGGGGATCCTACAAAAAAATGTTCTACCATACATCAGGAACCTACACTGTCAGCGGTAACGTACTCAAAACGCCGCAAAATTATTCTGGACGTTCAACCGATGCGGTTGCATCCATTGACAATGGTGTAATTTCATTTGACTGGACAAAATACACATGGACGGATTACACAGATCGTGACGACATTAAGGGAAAGGATTATTTCGATGACAGTACAGAAGGACATCATACAACTTTCTCGGTCAATGGCAACACGCTAACTATCACTTATGAAGAAACAGATGAAGGCGACTGGTACAAGACCGTTTACACATACAAAAAACAGTAAGTAAATAATTTTCTCATAGGAACAATACAACCCATGTAGAGACGTAGCGCGCGTTACGTCTCTACAATTGTTTGAAACACAAAACTATAAAAAACTATGAAAGGAAAGATAATTGTTGCTGCGTTAATCCTCATGTTCTTGTCGTCGTGCCTCGACGAAGGCAAAGAGACAATCATCATGGAGGACGAAAAAGTGGAGATGACAGGCATCTACCGTGCAGTGCCGCAGCACACAGTCAACGCCCTCAAAGAATACATGCCGATATACGAGGGCGACAATCCGCCAAACATCGAGGGATGTTATTTAATAAAACCGATGGTTGCAGTTTACTGCGAAGACGGTGGCTATAAGCCTGGCGACGAAGTAACAGAAACTAAAATTCGCTTTACTAATCAAAACGACAGCAATGGCACAATTGATTATGAAGACATTGAGGGTAGCGACCGACAAGTTGGTAAAGGAGCATTTGTAAGTGGCGACGGCAACAATTTTACAGCCTATTTTGACACCGACGGCGAGACAGAGGGCGAATACGGCACTATAAAAACCACAATGGCTCTTGTCATCTCCGGCACAAAGACCTCGTCGGGCATCAGCAACATCAAATACGCCTTCACTATGGTCAAAAAAGTTGGCGACAAGGACGACGAACTTATGGAAGAAGGCGTTTACCGTGTGTTCAAAGACAAAGACGGCCTTGCCGCTAATAGCACTTGGACGCATAGCAAGAAAACAGAAACATCCAGCAATCCCTTGCTAAATAAATCCGCCAAATCAAACTAATTAACGTCAATTACCGTCAATTTCGCCGTCAATTTCCGTCAATTTCCCAAAAAAATTGATGATAATTAACGAAAAAATTGACGGTAATTTTTGTTCTAAAACCCCGTCGCCGTAAGGCGGCGTAATATATTATATGCGGACATTGATGTTATTGTCGCGCAGATATTTTTTGAGGTCGGGGATGGCGATTTTACCAAAATGGAAGATGCTTGCCGCCAACGCTGCGTCTGCCTTGCCGATATTGAAAACATCCTTGAAATGCTCCATCTCGCCCGCGCCGCCAGATGCAATCACTGGTATCGAAAGCATCTCCGACAGCCGCGCCAACGCCTCGTTAGCAAATCCCGTCTGATGTCCGTCGTGATCCATCGACGTAAACAAAATCTCGCCCGCGCCACGGTCTTCCATTTCACGCGCCCAACTGAAAAGTTCTTTTTCCGTGGGACGTTTGCCACCGTGAGTATGCACTATCCATTGATTGTCAATAGTTTTGGCGTCGATGGCAACAACAACAAACTGTTTGCCGAATTTCAACGCCAAGTCGCTCACCAACTGAGGGTTGCGCACTGCGGCAGAATTTACAGAAATCTTGTCGGCACCATGAATCAAGAGATTTTCGGCATCCTCAACGCTCGTGATGCCGCCGCCGATGGTGAATGGAATCGAGAGGTTTTTGGCTACAGATTCCACGAGCGAATAAATCTGTTTTCTGCCCTCGTTGGTGGCGGTGATGTCGAGATACACAAGTTCGTCAACGCCTTGCTCCGAATACGCCTTGCCGAGTTCCACGGGGTCGCCCGCGTACCTAAGGTTCTCAAAACTAACGCCTTTCACCGTCTGTCCGTCCTTGACGTCGAGGCACGCTATAATTCTTTTTGCCAACATTTTTATTCAGATGTTAGGTTAGCCAATTGAGCGATTGTAACGCGCTTTTCGTAAATTGCCTTGCCCACAATCACCGAATGAACGTCCATATCGCGCAGGCGTTCGAGGTCGGTGATAGACGACACGCCGCCGCTCGCCGTGATTTTCAACTTCGGATAACGCTCCATCAATCCCTTATAAAGCGCAAAATCAGGGCCTTGCAACATTCCGTCGCACTTAATCGCCGTAACGCAAACACGCTGCAATCCTGCGGGGAGGAATTTGTCGATGAGTTCATAGATTGTAACTCCCGCATCGTCCTGCCAACCGCGAATTTTCACCATTTCGCCCATCACATCGGCGGAAAGTATCACCTTGTCCGCGCCGTATTTTGCGAGGCAACTCTCCAAAAGTGCGGGATTTTTTACCGCCGCGCTGCCGAGGTTTACAGCGTATGCGCCCACGGAAAAGAGCATCTCAACATCGCCGAGAGTCTTGATGCCGCCGCCGCAGTCGATTTGGAGCGCGGTAGCCTGAGCGATTTCGTAAAGTACGGAGGTATTTACGAGTTTGCCCGCCTTCGCGCCATCAAGATCCACCAAATGCAGGTGCGTAAGCCCCGCCTCCTGATATTCCTCAGCCACCTTCTTGGGATCGAGGTCGTATTTTTTCACATTTTCGTACTTGCCCTGCTCCAATCTCACGCAACGCCCGCCGATAATGTCTATTGCCGGTATTACTATCATATTTTCAAGAAGTTTTCAAGGATTTTATGACCCACAACGCCGCTCTTTTCGGGATGGAATTGCGTGCCGTAGAAATTGTTTTTTGCTATCGACGCCGAGAATTGCACCGTATAATCGCACTTAGCCGCCGTACCGTCAAATACCGGCACCATATAACTATGCACGAAATACACGAAACTATTTTCACTCACGCCGTCATACAGCGGCGTCCTCAGCCCAAAAATTTGGTTCCAACCCATCTGTGGAATTTTTTCGCCGTTTTTTGGGACAAATTTCACCACATCGACGTCAAAAATTCCCAATGCGTCGGTATTCTCCTCCTCGGAATGTCGGCACATCAGCTGCATCCCAAGGCAAATGCCCAATACAGGCTGACGGAGCGTCGGGATGAGAGCATCGAGTTTTTCTGCCCTTAACGCCTCCATAGCCGCGCCCGCATTGCCCACGCCCGGAAAAATCACCTTGTCGGCGGATTTAATTATGTCGTGGCTCTTAGTCAGAACGGTCTGACAACCAAGCCGTTGCAAAGCCGCCTCCACACTCTTGATGTTGCCGGCCTTGTAGTCTATAATTGCGATTTTCACTTTTGGTAATTTGTAATTTTGGGCAAAGATAAGGATTTTTGGCGGGATATGAAAAAAAAATTATAACTTGCCAAAACTACCCTATTTTTTAGAATAAATATGCCACCTATTTCGAGAATAATATTTATCTTTGCGCTGATAAAACACCGTTTAAATCTGCGGTGAAAGGCAAAAAACTCCGTTCACCGCAAAATAAAAGGCTACTATGAACAATGTTATTGGCAGACAAAACGAGGTTAACGAACTGAAAGACTTGTACTTAAGCAATAGGGCTGAGTTCGTGGCGATATATGGACGCCGTCGTGTGGGCAAGACCTTCCTCGTTGACAGTGTTTTTGCAGGAAAAATCACATTTCGACACGCCGGACTAAGCCCCGTGGACGACGAGGGAAAATCTAACAATATGCCACGGCAGTTGCAAGCGTTTTATCAGTCGTTGCAGTTGCAGGGGATGAAGAAAAGCCACTGCCCGAAGGATTGGTTGGAGGCGTTTTTTATGCTCGAAATGCACTTGCAACGCATCGACAACGGCAGCCGTCAATTGGTTTTCCTCGACGAACTGCCGTGGATGGATACGCCGAGGAGCGGATTTATCACCGCGTTGGAGGCTTTTTGGAACGGTTGGGCGTGTGCGAGGCATAATGTAATGCTTGTGGTGTGCGGCAGTGCAAATTCGTGGATGTTGGACAAACTTGTTAACAATCACGGAGGTCTTTACGGTCGGTTGACATACGAAATAAGGCTTTCGCCATTTTCGCTTGCCGAATGTGAGCTGTTTTTCAAAAAGCGCGGCGTCAAAATGTCACGCTACGACATCGCACAGGCCAATATGATTGTGGGCGGCATACCTTATTATCTCAATTATTTTGAGAAAGGCAAAAGCCTTGCCCAAAACATCGACAGAATGTTTTTTGCGGGCGGAGCGACACTCGAAAATGAATTTTTGCGGCTGTTTTCGTCGGTTTTCACCAAGCCTGACGAAATGATGAGGATTGTAAGGTTTTTGTCGAAACGCCGCTGCGGTTTTACTCGCGACGACATTATCAACAGTCTTAAAATCAACGACAACGGCGAACTCTCCAAATGGCTCAAAGCATTGATTGCAAGTGATTTTATAGACAAGTATATACCGTTTGGCAAGAATGGACGGATTTGGTATTACAAATTGATAGATCCATTCTGTCTGTTTTATTTACGTTTTGTGGAAGGACAGAAAGATATGGAACCTAATTTTTGGACCAACAATGTCTCGTCGTCCAAAGTCAACGCTTGGCGCGGCTATGCCTTTGAAGATTTGTGCCTTAGGCATATCGACCAAATCAAACGCGCCCTCCAAATTGCCGGCGTTTCTACTCGGCAATCGGCGTGGACTGTTCCCGGCGACGGCGAGGCAGATGGTGCACAGATTGACCTTCTGATTTTGCGCAACGACAATGTAATTAATATGTGCGAAATGAAGTTTTACAGCGATGATTTCGCCGTTGACAAGGCATACGATAGAAAACTGATTCAGCGCACCATAATGCTGTCGGAGCACGTCAGCCGCAAGACCATCATCCATAGCACTTTGATAACAACTTATGGCTTGTCGTACAATGAATATTTTGGCGACTTTGTAAAAGTAATAACGCTTGATAATCTGTTTGTTACATAAAATTATACCCGTTTTATTTTGCGGTGAGAAACAAAAACTGCCGTTCACCGCAAAATAAAAGGCTGTTTTTTTCAATAATAATTCACAAAAAAAGACGGAAAATTCTAAAACTTTCCGTCTTTTTTATACTAATACATCAATTATTCTTAGTCAACCACGCCTGCCTTGGGGCTTACTTGGATGTGGTCGTAGCGACGCATACCAGTACCGGCGGGGATGAGGTGACCTACGATGACGTTCTCTTTGAGGCCTTCCATATAATCGACCTTGCCGGAGATTGCAGCCTCGTTGAGCACGCGGGTGGTCTCCTGGAAGGATGCAGCCGACATGAACGAAGAAGTCTGCAACGATGCCCTTGTGATACCCTGGAGAATCTGGCAGGATGTAGCGGGCTGAGCGTCACGTGCCGAAACAGGCTTGAGACCCTTGCGGACAAGTGCCGAATTTTCATCGCGCAGCTTGCGGAGGGTAACAATCTGTCCTGCCTTGAGGTTGGTGGAATCGCCAGCGTCCTCGATGAGCTTCTTGCCAAACATACGGTCGTTTTCGTCGATGAAATCCCACTTGTCAACCACCTCAGACTCAAGGAAGTTGGTGTCGCCCGGATCGAGAATCTTCACCTTGCGCATCATCTGACGTACAATCACCTCAAAGTGCTTGTCGTTGATCTTAACGCCCTGGAGACGATAAACTTCCTGAATTTCGTTGACAATGTATTCCTGAACGGCTGTGGGACCGAGGATGTCGAGAATATCGGCGGGAGTAACAGCACCATCAGAAAGCGGTGTACCAGCCTTCACGAAGTCGTTGTCCTGTACCACAATCTGCTTGGAGAGCGAAACGAGATACTTCTTGGGTTCGCCAGCACGCGGAGTGATGGTGATTTCACGATTACCACGTTTTACGCGACCCATAGTAACTATACCGTCCACCTCCGAAACAACTGCCGGGAACGAAGGATTCCTTGCCTCAAACAATTCCGTAACACGGGGCAGACCACCGGTGATGTCGCCCTGCGAACCAACGGTACGAGGAATCTTCACGAGCGATTCGCCCGCCTTCACTGCTTCGCCATCGTCCTTCAAGAGGATGGCTGTAACGGGAAGGTTGTACGAAGCGAGCACATTGTCTTCCCCGTCAACAATCTTAATCGACGGAATCTTGGTCTTGTCCTTGGATTCGATGATTATCTTGTCAACATGTCCGGTCTGCTCGTCGCGCTCCTCCTTGTAAGTGATGCCTGCAGCCATGTCCTCAAACCTGACCTTACCATCAAACTCCGTGATAATAGGAGCGTTGAACGCATCCCACATGAAAATCGTATCGCCTTTCTTCACAGCGTCGCCGTCCTTGAAATAGAGGAGCGAACCGTATTGGATAGGCGTTGTGGTAAGGATAATCTTGGTATTAGCATCAACAATCCTTGCCTCGGTGAGACGAGAGATTACAACCTGGCAATCCCTGCCTTCGGTGTCCTTGCCAGGCACTGCCTTCAAGTCGCTTATCTGGATGTAACCGTCGTAACGTGACGAATACGTATTTTCTGAATTAAGAGTACCAGCCACACCACCACCGTGGAATGTACGGAGCGTAAGCTGTGTACCAGGCT
>DGIK01000148.1:14080-14579 GCA_002393195.1 Bacteroidales bacterium UBA3824
TACCAGGCTCACCGATCGACTGTGCTGCGATAGTGCCGACAGCCTCGCCAATCTGCACCTTGCGGTTGGTGGCGAGATTGCGACCATAACACTTGGCGCATACACCACGACGCGACTCGCAAGTGAGCACCGAGCGAATTTCGATCTGCTCAATGGGCGATGCATCGATTTCGGCAGCTATAGAATCAGTAATTTCCTCGCCTGCCTTCACGATAACCTTGCCAGTCAAGGGGTTTACAACGTCATATACGGGATTGCGACCGAGCACCCTGTCGCCAAGGCTCTCTACAATCTCGTCCTTCTTGCGGAGAGGTGTTGCAATCAAACCACGGATTGTGCCGCAGTCTTCCTGAGTGATGATTACATCCTGCGCAACGTCCACAAGACGACGTGTCAAATATCCTGCATCGGCAGTCTTCAACGCGGTATCGGCAAGACCCTTGCGCGCACCGTGAGTAGAGATGAAGTATTCGAGCACCGACATACCTTCCTTGAAGTT
>DGIK01000070.1:0-996 GCA_002393195.1 Bacteroidales bacterium UBA3824
GATTGATTAAAATTTGAATGCTACCACACCACAGATGTTGGACAGACGTTTTTTGCCGTTGACAAGTCCTTCATATTTTCTATTGACGTCGTTGAGACCGATATAAGCCTCCACGCCAAAGCGGAAATGCTTGATTTCGTATGCGGCGCAGGGCATCAGGCTTACGTAGCTGTCCTTGATTTTGGTCTTGCCGTCGAGAGGATCGTTTGGGTCGGCGTCAATGTAGTAATCGCAATTACTTGTGCAATGCGAATACACAAGACCCAAGCCAATCATCCACTTGTTGTTGGTTGTTTGTGGATCATTGAGATGCACCTGAAACGTTATCGGAACGTCCACGAATGTGAAAGAATCATCGTCGGCTCCGTCTTGGCTCAAAAAGGCACTGGTTTCTTCATTGCGATACGCTAATCCGCCCATCAGCGAAAACATTTCTGTAAAGTAGTAATTGAGTCCGTAACCCAATTTGACGGAAAGGCCATTGTCGGTGCGGAAGGTTTTGCTCTGATTGTATGGTTCGTTGTAATGGTCGAGTAACGCGCCTGCACCGATGTAGAAGTTGTTTTCAAACCTCTTGAAATTTGAGGTTGCCTGCGCATCGTCCTGCGCTTTCACGTTTGCTGCGCTGCATATCGACAACGCAGTCAGTAAAATTAGAATTTTTCTCATTGTTGTGTGTGTTTGTTATAGTTTTTTGTTTTCATTAACTATAACACAAAAAAGTGTTTAAACCCTAAGAAAAATCTGAAAATTTTTTTTACCTTTACCCTCCGAAAACAATAACAAATCACATTATGAAAAGACAAATAATTGCATTATCAATGGTTTTGGCATTGGGATTGGGCGGCGCATACGCTCAGAATTATCCCTACCAAAACCCAAATCTCAGCGCGACGGAGCGAGCGAAAGACCTTTGCAGCCGTCTGACGCTCGAAGAAAAGGCGATGTTGATGCTCGATGAATCGCCCGCAATCCCAAGGCTCGGCATCAAGAAAT
>DGIK01000070.1:1053-1287 GCA_002393195.1 Bacteroidales bacterium UBA3824
TCTTTTGGTGGAGCGAGGCTCTGCACGGCGCGGCAAATATGGATCACGTTACGGTGTTTCCAGAGCCCGTGGGAATGGCGTCGAGTTTCAACCCCGACCTCCTGTACAAGGTCTTTGACGTGGCGAGCACCGAATTTCGCGCACAGTACAACGACCGTATGCTCAATGGCGGCGAAGACCAAAAATTTCACAGTCTTTCGGTTTGGACTCCTAATGTCAACATCTTCCGCGACC
>DGIK01000070.1:1364-17807 GCA_002393195.1 Bacteroidales bacterium UBA3824
GGACAGGAGACCTACGGCGAAGACCCTTACCTGACATCCGTGATGGGCGTTCAGGTGGTGCGCGGTTTGCAAGGTCCTGAAGATTCCAAGTACCGCAAACTTTGGGCGTGTGCCAAGCATTACGCCGTGCACTCGGGTCCCGAATGGAGTCGCCACACCGCCAACTTGACCGACGTTTCGGCGCGTGATTTTTGGGAGACTTATATGCCCGCCTTCAAGACCCTCGTTACCGATGCAAAAGTGCGCGAGGTGATGTGCGCCTACCAACGTCTTGACGACGAACCTTGCTGTGGCAACACCCGCCTTCTCCAAAAAATCTTGCGTGAAGATTGGGGATTCAAGTATTTGGTAGTCAGCGACTGCGGTGCGGTGTCCGACTTTTGGGAAAATCACAAGACATCCTCCGACGTTACCCACGCCGCGTATCAGGGCGTCATTTCGGGTACTGACGTTGAGTGTGGTTTCAATTATGTCTATAAATCTGTCCCCGATGCCGTCAAGCAAGGTCTCCTGACCGAAGCGGAGGTCGATAAGCACGTAATCAGGTTGTTGGAAGGACGTTTTGACCTTGGCGAGATGGACGACCCCTCGCTCGTGGAATGGAGCAAAATCCCCGCCTCAAAACTTTCCTGCAAGGAGCACCGCGACCTCGCATTGCAGATGGCTCGTCAGTGCGTTGTCCTCCTCCAAAACAACGGCAACGTCCTCCCGCTCAAAAAGAACGCCGAGAAAATTGCTGTCATTGGTCCTAACGCCGACAATACGCCGATGATGTGGGGCAATTACAACGGTATGCCAAACACCACCGTCAACATCCTCGAAGGCATCCGCTCCAAACAGAAAAACATTGTCTATTACCCCGGTTGCGATTTGACATACGACAAGGTATATGACAACCGCATTGCCACCGAGTGCACCGCCGACGGCAAAAAAGGTATGAAAGGTACTTTCTGGAACAACATCGAATACAGCGGAACTCCCGTTACCACAGAATATTACACCAATCCTGTAAAGGTAACTACGGCAGGTATGCACGTATTTGCGCCCAACGTGAAAATCGAAGATTTTTCGGCTAAATACACCACAGTTTTCGCGCCCAAAAATCCCGGCGAATACGTCCTCAACGTGGAGGGCTGTGGACATTTTGAGGTGTACGTCAATGGCGAACAAAAGCAAAAAGTCCACTCCTGGCGCACCACTCCGACCACCACTGTAATCAACGCCGAATCGGGCAAAAAATACGAAATCGAAATCCGTTTCCATCACGTAAAGACTTGGAACGCCAACCTCAAAATCGAGATTGCCAAGGAATATCCGATTAATTATCAGGATATTATCGCCAAACTCAAAGGCATCAACAAAGTGATTTTTGTTGGCGGAATTTCGCCGCAGTTGGAAGGCGAGGAAATGCCTGTCAATGCTGATGGTTTCAAGGGCGGCGACCGCACCAACATCGAACTCCCAAAGGTTCAGCGCGACTTCTTGAAGGCGTTGAAGGATGCTGGCAAGACCGTGATTTTTGTCAACTGTTCTGGCTCTGCAATTGCCCTCGAGCCTGAGACAAAGACCTGCGACGCAATCCTCCAGGCGTGGTATCTCGGTCAGGAAGGCGGCACGGCGTTGGCAGAAGTGCTTTTTGGCGACATCAACCCCGCCGGCAAACTCCCCGTTACGTTCTACAAAAATTCCAACCAATTGCCTGATTTTGAGGATTATTCTATGAAGGGTCGCACTTATCGTTATTTCAACGACGCATTGTTCCCATTCGGTTTTGGTATGAGTTACACCAAGTTTGAGATTGGCAACGGCAAGGTCTCCAAGAGCGGCAAAAATATGGTGGTTTCCGTTCCCGTAAAGAACGCCGGCAAGATGGCGGGCACAGAGATTGTGCAAGTTTATATCAAAGATTTGCAGGACACCGACGGTCCCCGCATTTCGCTCCGTGGCTTTGCTCGAGTTGACCTCAAACCCGGCGAGGAAAAGACTGTCAACATCACCCTCACCCCGCAATCCTTCGAGTTCTACGACCCGAGCATCTACTCGATGCGCATCAAACCCGGCGACTACGAAATCTACTACGGCGATTCGTCAAGAGACAAAGATTTGAAGAAGATACCGGTAAGGTTTGAGATGTAGTGGAGATTTATTTCCAGAATATTGTAGGGACGCACGGTCGTGCGTCCCTATATTTTTATTTATATGTTTTATATACGTCTTTCAGAAACGAAATCCGTTGTTCGTGACTCCATTTGTCTGAATCACTTTCTGTCAATATCATTGATATGCCATTTTTTTCGGAAATTAAAAAATAATTATTAATTCCCTTTTCATTAAACAGTCTATATATCAATATATTATTAACATTGTCGGAAAACAATATTTCGCTTTTTAATCCCTCAATTTGCGAGATTAGGAAATCAGTATCCCATTGATAGTAACTTTGCACGAAGTCAAATCCTGTTTTAGAACCGTCTGCATTAAATTCATACTTGACAATCGGATTTAATGCAACAGAAAAAATTACAGAATCGCTGTTAGTAAAAAACTGTTGTTTGCTGGTTTCAACATAGGTTGCCTTCGTCCATTCGCCGCTAAAACTTACCGAACCGTATGGAAATCGAAAAAATGTTGTAGAATCATTTTTTTTATCATAATTTGCACCGGAAATTACAGTTACGGTGTTACGGTAACTTGCACAACTACAAATTACTGCAAACAACATAAAGAGGAAAAAATGCTTTATTAATATATAGTGTTTCATTTCGCTTTTCTCTATTATTTTGCGCAAATATACATTATAATTACATAATGCACAAAATTTTTTCATTTCTCCTCTTTCATTTTCTTATCCGCCTCTCGTTTCTTCTGCAACTGCCAACTATTGAACAGATTTTGCCAGAGGATGTAGAAACTGCAACCGACTGCCGATAATGGCGTGAGGTATGTATGGGCGACCCAGATGGCGAAGATGGTGTTTTTTTGACCGATGGCTTGTCCGCAGCTGATGCGGTCGTCGTAGCGGGTGCCGATTTTTTTGCCGACGATGTAGAGTACGATGCAGATTACGAGGCTCGCTACTGCCATCAGGATGTCGATGTGGTAGTTTTGGGGATTGTCGAGGATGGAGTTCATCATATTTGCCATCAATACCACGATGGAACACGCCCAAAGGTAAAACGATGCCGAATTGTACTTGACTAACAATCCGTTGAATTTTGGAACGAAATGTTTTACCAATTCCGATGCCACCATCGGCAGCACGAGGAGCGTAAACACTTTTTTCAAGATTGTCCAAACTCCCTCCAAAAACGTAAGCCCTTCCTGCGGATGTATCAATGGAAAAAACAATGGAATGATGATGGAGACCGCGATGTTGCTGATGATGGTATAGGTGATTACGTTGGAGCCGTTGCCGCCGAGCTTGTTGACTACAACAATGGCGGAAGTGGCAGTGGGGCAGAGTGTTACCACGAGGATGCTCTCGGCGAGTATCTCGTTGAATTGCCTTACAGCCCAATACGCAAGCATCGACGCCGCCACCACAAAGCCCAACAGGATGAAGTGTACTTTTTTAGGTTTCAATTCGCGCGCCGCCACCTTAGAAAACGATATGAACAGCATCGCAAACAGATTGTAGGGCAGTATTGCGGAAAACTGTCCGAAAAAATCGTGGAATACGCAGCCGATTACTATGGCTAACGGCAGGGCTTGGTTTTTGACGAATTGAATTATTTTGTCCATTTTTCTGTGTTTTTACGGAATGCAAAGTTGCAAAGTTTCTGTTAATTCTAAGCAAAATAAATGACAATTAATTGTTTTGTTTGATGCAAATTATTTATATTTGCGATGTATAATTGGTGATAATAATGGAAATGCTATCTACATACCGTCAATTCATTGAGCGTCAGGCTCTGTGGAGCGTTGGCGACAAGGTATTGCTTGCCGTGAGTGGCGGTCCCGATTCGGTGGCGATGGCGGAGCTTACTGCAAGGCTCGGCGTCGAGTTTGGGATTGCGCACGTCAACTTTGGTTTGCGTGGTGAGGAGAGCGACGGCGACGAGGATTTTGTGCGTCAACTCGCGCAAAAATACAACGTTCCAATCTATGTAACGCACGCCGACACAACACGTTACGCCGATGTTAAAGGCATTTCGATAGAGATGGCGGCACGTGAAATCAGGTACGCGGAGTTTGCCCGCATTATGGCTAACGACGGTTATGACGTAACCGCAGTGGCGCATCATCGCGACGACGCGATTGAGACATTTTTCCTCAACCTCCTTCGCGGGTCGGGCATACGCGGATTGACAGGTATGCGCGTCCGCAACGGCAAGGTTGTGAGGCCGTTGCTGTGTTTTAGCCGCGCCGATATAGAGGAATTTCTCACCGTTAATGGTCTCGATTATCGCACCGACAGTAGCAACCGCGAAAACGAGTACGCCCGCAATAAAATCCGCAACATCGTTTTGCCTATCATCGACGAAATCAGCGACAACGCCCGTCAGTCCATTACCGAAAGTATCGGCTATCTCGGTATGGCTAAGCGCGTGTACGACAATGCGATAGAGAATGTGGCCGCCTCGGTGCTTTCTGAATCCAACGGCGCAATCATTGCCGACATTCCGGGCATCCTTGGCTATGTGGAGCCGGAGTGTTTGCTGTATGAGATATTGAGCCGTTACGGATTTGGCAAGATGCAGTGCCGCGAGGTTTTCAGGCAGTTGACCGGCGAGAGCGGCAAGATTTTTTATAGTAACACCCACCGCCTTGTCAAGGATCGCAATACGTTGATTATTAGCAATCTAAATGATGTAAAAGCCGACACCGACAGGACGCAAATAGTGCTTGGACGTGCGGATGTGGATGCAGGAATGTTGGATACCCACACGTGGCACCTGCGTATGGAAGTGATTGAGTGTGACGAATTTGTGCCTGAGCGCGACTCAAAAACGGCGTATTTTGATATTGACAAATTGAGTTTCCCGATGACCGTGACGGGGTGGGAGAGGGGCGACAGTTTTGTGCCGTTTGGCAGCAATTGTCATAAAAAACTGTCTGACCTTTTCATCGACCAAAAGCTCAGCCTCGGCGACAAATCCAAAGTGGAAATCCTGCGCTGCGGTGGCAAAATCCTGTGGGTGATAGGCATCCGCGCCAGCAATTATTACCGCGTAACGCCTTCCACCCGTCAGATTTTGAAGATGACAGCCACTCCGATTGCCTAACACTAAATTCAGGCGTTCTTGTAGAATTTGCGGTCGAGTTTGCCGTTGAAAGTGCGTTGGATTTTCTCCGTCTGTTCGTAATAGAACGGCACTTTGAAACTTTCCACTTTGCCCTTGATGTAAAGTGCAATTTCCTTTTTAGTAACTTCGCTTTTAGGAACATAGATTAATTTGAGAGCCGTTCCAAGCACGGGATGAGGCGCGGGTATGCAGATGCAGTCGGCTATCTGCGGCATCGATAGGGCTATGCTTTCTATTTCTATGGGATTTACCTTGAATCCGCCGGTATTGATGATGTCGTCGGCGCGACCAGATAGGCGCAACATTCCATTTTCGTCGATGCGTCCGTAGTCGGTGGTGTAGAAGGTGTTGTCGCGCATCACTTGGGCTGTGAGGGCTTCGTCGCAGGCGTATCCGCTCATTAGCGTGTCGCCTTGACAGGCGATGAGGCCGTCGTCGGTGATGATGATTTTGGTGCGGCTCGTGGTCTTGCCACAGCATCCTTCGAGGCATTGACCGTCATTGAAATTATGGGTGGCTATCAGTCCACATTCGGTGGATGCGTATGAATTGTAAAGGCGGCTGTGCGGCAGGGTTTCGCAGAGTTGTTGGATGTCGGAGGCAGATATTGCCGCCGCGCCGGTCTCTATGAAGTCAATTTTGTCGGCGTATTTTTTGAGACGTTCGCCGCTGAATTGCAGCAAGATGCGTATTGCGCTTGGCACGAGGAAAGTGGAAAATTTTTTGTACGGCAATTCCAAAGCGTCAAAGAAGTCGTTGGCGTTTTTCATGCCTTCGGTCATAATGAGCGTTGCGCCGTTGATGAGCACGGGGGCAATCTTTGAAAGGCTCGCGATGTGGCTCATCGGCCCCGTAATGATGAAAGCCGAATCGTGGTCAAATCCCTGAGCCTCAGTTACATTGAGACCGTTGCCGATGATGGCGCGATGACTGAGCATTACGCCTTTGCGCTTGCCAGACGAACCGGTCGTAAATAGGATGTCGGCTATGTCGGGCGTTGGATTGCACGGTTTTATAAATTCCACAATGTCTTGGAGGCTGTCTTCGGGGAGGTCTTTTTCCACGGGGATTGCCACCGAGCCGTTTAGGTGCAATGCCATGTATTTAATCACAAAATCGATGTCCTGCGTGGCGCGAAATACCACCTTTTCGCCCTTGGGCAATGATTCTGCCGCTGTCTGTGTCTGTTGCCACAATTCGCTGTATGTAAGCGACTTGTCGTTGTGAACTATCGCCGTCTTGTCGGGATAGAGTTCGGCGTCGCGTTTCAGGTAGTCCTCTAATTTCATTTTGCTTTCAGTTTGGATTCCACAAGGGCGACAAGGCTGTCGATTGTCATAAAATTCTTTGGCGTAGCGTCTTCGGAGTCGAGTTGAATCTTAAATTCGTCCGACAAAATCGCCAATACAGTTGTAACTGCAAGCGAATCCATCTCGCTGAACAGGAAGTCGGACGACCAGTCAACGGTAGGGAGATTGTCTTCCAGGAGGTTAAGGATTTTTTGTTTCATAGCGTTATTGTTTTTTCTTTAATACTATTGATAATGATTGTAGCGGTTTGATTTCCTTGCCATTTTTGAGCATCAATTCGCGGTATTTGGGCGTGGATTCCTCGTGAAGTCCAACGAGCACGGTATTAGCCTTGCCGGATTTGATGAGGATTTCCGCCTTGCGCATTGCTCTGTCCAACGCCGTATCTACTTGTGTATAGGTGATATTGTAGCCGTGGCATTTGAGGTAAATGGCAATATTGGAACTTATTGTATTGTGTGTGCTTTGCATAAAAAGAGTCGGCTTTGGCGCGGGGAGGTCGTCGAGGATTTTTTCCGAATTTTCCCAACAGCCGAGCGATGTAGCTGTAATGATAGCGTCTGGAACTTCGATGCCGCTCATTTTCAACGCTTTGAGCGAAGTCAGGAGCGAACTTTTCAATATTTTTCCCATACGACGGGTTTCGGCGGGTTTGAGGTAATTTTTGATTTCGGCGATGTCGTCCTCCGATGTTATTTCGCATCGCGCGGCGATAGTTGGAGTGCAAGCATCCTTGCTTGCTATCATTGGAATACAAGCGGTTTCGCTTGCCGTAATATTTTTTGGCGGGCGGGGACGCCCGCACTCCAATGATGACGAGAAAATTATTGAGGTGTCGTTGCCACCAAAACCAAACGAATTGTCCATGACGTATTTCCAATCGGGATTGTCTTGCATTTTTCGGATGCAGATGGCAGCCTCTATTGCGCCAGCCGCGCTTGTGGTGTGTCCTGTGATGGATTTGGTGCTTTCCACTTTTGGCAGATTGTCGCCAAAAATCCTGTGTAATGCCGCCATTTCGCTTTGGTCGTTGTTGATGGTGCCCGTGCCGTGCGCGTTGACGTATTGTATGTCTTTGGCGGAGATGTTGGCATCTGCAAGTGCTTGCGTCATTGCGAGATATGCGCCTTCGCCGTTGGGCGATGATGCCGTCTGATGGAAGGCGTCGCAAGCGTTGCCACCGCCTGCAAAATAGCACAATATCTTTGCGCCGCGAGCCTTGGCGTGTTCCTCGGTCTCCATCGCCAAATATGCCGCGCCTTCGCCGAGGTTGAGCCCCGCGCGGTCGGCTGCAAACGGTCTGCAAACTTCCCTATCCAATATCATCAACGATGCAAATCCCGACAGGTGAAATTTGGTCAAAGCCTCCGCGCCGCCTGCAAACACGATGTCTGCCTCGCCAGCCTCCAAGAGTTCCGCGCCTTCCAATATTGCGTTTGCGCCCGACGAACAGGCTGTGGATATTGTGGTGCACTCGTCAATAAATCCAAAATGTTGCGCAATATTTTCGGTGCAACTGCCGCAGTCGTGCCTTAGAAGTATATCGGTGTGATTTTCAATATCTTGCCAGTATTTTTCGGTCAAATCCATCTCGCCGGCGGTAGTGCCGGAAATGAGGATTTTTTTGCCGGGGGTTGTCGCAGAAATATCGGCTTGGTTGGAGGCTTGTTGCAGTGCGTAAATGCCGAGCAATGTGGTGCGCCCCACTTCTGTGTTTGTGGGTATGCCCAATTGTTTTTTTAAATCTTCATTTGTAATGTCCACTTCACCGACAGGGAATGGAAAACCCTCAAAATCAAGATGTTTGATTTTGGAGATTTTTGACGCCGCAATCATTCCGCAGCCAGTTATGACAATTGGTTTGCGCATTGGTGGTGGGGCTTTATTATTTTGTGCGGTTTTTGGCGATGTAGTCAGCCATTGTGCCGATTGATTGGAAAATGGCCTTGCTCTCGGATGCGTCTTTGAGTTTGATGCCGTAATACTTTTCCATCATTACGATAAGTTCCAATGCGTCAATGGAATCCAAGCCTAATCCTTCGCTGAATAGAGGGTCGTCGGCGTTGATTTCGTCGGGCTTTACCTCTTCAAGGTTGAGGGCTTCGATTATCCTCTGTTTTAATTCTGAAATGAGATTCTCCATTTTTATTTTGATGTTTTCTGTTCAATGTAACTGCAAAAGTCGTCGAGGGTCTCGATGCTCGCCATTTCGTCGGATTTGATTACCACTCCGAATTTGTCTTCCACGATTACCACGATGTCGGCTACGTCGAGACTGTCGATGCCGAGGTCGTCTTTCATCTTGGCATCCATTGTGAGTTTGTTGGCGTCTATTTCGAATTCCTCTGTGAGAAATTGCCTTACTGTTTCTTCTATTGTAGTTCTTGTCATTATAGTTGCGATATTGTATCAAGCAACAGCGCCTGTCTTTCGGTGCAAAATTACACAAAATATCATTACTGACAAATTATTTTTATTGTCCTCACTTATTTAAATATTTTGCAAATCAATCTCCATATCCCCCTCAATATCGCGAGTGGCAGTGCATATACAATTGCCAATATGCACAATATAGTATTGAGGACGCTAATCCTTGTGAAGTCGGCAGCGGGGCGGAAGTGGCTCACCCTCTCCTCTTTGGGCGGGTAATATACATTGACCTCCGTGGTGAAAATCTTGACGCCGTGCCAGCGCGGCAATACAAGGAGTTCCAATTCTGCCTCGTAACGCGCTGAAATCAAAGACAATCCGTAAAGTTTGTGGAGCGGATAGAGCCTGAATCCCGACTGCGTGTCGTCCAATTTCGTGAGCGTCTGCACCATAAACCAGAAGTTGGCAAATTTGTTGGCGAAAGAACTTCCCTTGCTGCGGCTTGCGTTTTGGAGGTCTTTGCGCTTGCCCACGATGATAGAGCCGGGATGCTCCGTGTTGGCTTCCAAGAAAAGATGAATGTCCTCAGGATAATGCTGACCGTCGCCGTCGAGGGTAATGGCGTATTGGAATCCAAGTTCAATTGCCTTCCTGAAACCGCATCTGAGCGCGTGCCCCTTGCCTTTGTTGCGGTTGTCGGGGTATTCCACGATTGTGATGTGGTCGATGGAGTGCAGGATTTCGCCGGTGGAGTCGGTGCTGCCGTCGTTGACAACGATTACGTCGTCGCATTGAGCGAGGCTGCGCATCACCACGTCGCGGATGCTCTTTTCGTTGTTATAGACGGGAATCACAACGCATATCCCTCTGTCTTTGAGCTGGTTTTTCTGGTCTTGCATATCGTTGCAAATATTAACAATATTGGCTTAAAAATGTTGCAAAATTATGCAAAAAAACGCTGATTGCAAAATTCTCAAAAAAAACTCCAAAAAAACTTTGTGTCGTTCTGAAAAAAATACTTACTTTTGCAAAGACAAATA
Source organism: Bacteroidales bacterium UBA3824 (assembly GCA_002393195.1). Taxonomy (GTDB): domain Bacteria; phylum Bacteroidota; class Bacteroidia; order Bacteroidales; family UBA3824; genus UBA3824. Next base: position 11,331 of record DGIK01000070.1, read on the forward strand.
ATTGGCAATTAAAATTAAACGTGTCATTATGAAAAAAATTCTGTACATATTGGGTGTCATTGCACTTGTAGGCGGTCTTATAGGCTCGTTTGCAGGACCCTGGTTTTTGGGATTATTGACGTCGGGTGGCGGCCTTGTGCTGATACTCCTCACATTCATCATCGGCAAGATGATGGACAAGAACATTCAAGATGGTTTCGATAAGGGCAACAGTTCCGATATGTCGCTCGAAATGAAGGTAAACCACGCCATTGCAACGGCACGCCAAAACAAATTCAAGGCTCAGAGCGAAATCCGCCGTCTCACCGCGTGGTGCAACGATGCTATTTTCAGCACATTCCACGAGCAATATGAGAAGGTGGGCGTTTCATACGACAAGGAAAAACTTCTCGACAACTTCGGCGAAATCAAGGAAAAATATGCGTCTGCATTGAGTTTTGAGACTTTGGACAAGTGCGAGCATATAGTCAGCGACTACAAGACCAAGATTGATGGTTATAAGGAGCGCATCAATATTTTCGACAAGCAACAGGAAGAATACACCGAATATAAGGCAAAACTTCAAGAACTCAAACAACAGGAACGTCGCATGAAAAAACTTGACGCTCACCAGGGCAAACTCGAAGACGCTTCTATGAAAGAAGGACTTTCAATAGTGGAGACCGAAGTAGAACACCGTCAACTCTCCGAAGGCGACCTTGCCCGCGAGATAGCCGAAAAAGAAGCATACTACAAATCGCTCGAAGAACTCAACTTCAAGTACAAGTAGGAAAGAGGAAATCAACAAATCGTAAATCGAAAATCAACAAATCATAATTAATTAAAAGCAATGAGAAAACTTATCGTAGCAGGCAACTGGAAGATGAATACATCTGTTGCCGATGGTGTAGAATTGGCAAAGAAAATCAGCGCGTATGCAGAGCAGAAGAATCTGCCCGCAGGCAAGGAGATTGTAATCGCTCCGCCTTTCACGCACTTGGCATCCGTAGCAGCGGCCATCAACCCCAACAAGGTAATCCTCGCCGCTCAGGACTGCGCAGCCACCACCAATGGTGCCTACACCGGCGAAGTTTCGGCTTCGATGCTCAAAGGCATCGGCGTTAAGGCCGTCATCCTCGGACACTCCGAGCGTCGTCAGTATTTCAAGGAGAACAGCGAAATCCTCCTCAAAAAAATCAAACTCGCCCTCGCTGAAGGCCTCGACGTTATCTTCTGCATCGGCGAAACCAAGGAGCAGCGCGAAGCCGGCGCCAACCTCTACAACAATGTAATCAAGGCTCAACTCGTTGACACCGTGTTCACATTGACCGCCGACGAGTTTAAGCACATCATCATCGCCTACGAACCCGTATGGGCTATCGGCACTGGTCTCACCGCTACTCCCGACCAGGCTCAGGAAATCCACGCGATGATTCGCAAGGCCATCGCCGACAATTTCGGTCAGGCTGCAGCCGACGACACCACAATCCTCTACGGCGGTAGCTGCAAGGCTTCCAACGCCGCAGAAATCTTCGCCAAGAAGGACGTGGACGGCGGTCTCATCGGCGGCGCATCGCTCAAAGCCGACGACTTCGGCAAGATTATCGACGCAAGGTAAAGATTTTTTTTAGGTTAAACATTTACTTATCATGGCGCAGTACCAGTGGTTGGGCTGCGCCTTATTTTATTCTAAACATTTTTTGTGGCTATGCACATTTTTTCGTATCTTTGGGGCGTTGTAATTACATCAAAACAAACCAAACTTACCAAAAATGAAAACAATATCAAAGTTATTATTATTGATAGCGATAATGCTGATGTCCAATGCGATGGCATCGGCACAGATTAAGGCGTTGTTGCCTGATTCGGAGCAACTACCCAAGGAATTGGAAGATTTTATGGGTGTGCGCTCGTCCAAAAACGAGGAAATGAAGGCAGACGTCAAAAAATTCATCGAAAAACTTACGACGCGCAAGATTTCGGACGAGCACCGCGCCGAAATTGTCATCCTTATGAATAGTTACATACAGAAACGCGCCACGCCTACGCCCCACATGCACAATCTCATCAGGGCGTTGAACGGTTTTTGGGACAAGGGCAATATCGGCGAATTTATGCCGTGGGCAGAATATATTCAGGAGTTGCTCAACAATCCGCAGATGTCGATGTCGAGAATCAACGATGTTTCGGTGTTTGTAGCCGACTTGCTTTCCACCAATAGTTTGGAAAATTCATCATCGAAGTCGTGGTATATGACCTCGCCCAATTTCAAGATGACGGTGGAGACCGTTGGCGGAGCAAAAGACATCGTCGTGCGTGCCGACAATGTTGACATCCGCTGTAAGATGCGTCAGGACAGTACGCTCGCCATCTACGGCACGTCTGGCTCTTATAGCTTCAACGACCATATCTGGAGGGGCAAGGGTGGCAAAGTAGATTGGCGGCGCGGCAATATCTCCGCCGACAGCGTGTATGCTACCTTGCACGATTACGAGATAGAGACACGTAGCCCGGAGTTTGAGGCTAAGAACGTTGAATTTTATAATATTAAATACTTCAAAAAGCCTATCAAAGGCACTTACCGCGACAAAGTAGTGCTCAACGGCGTGGGGGAGAAGGCAAGATTCCCGCAGTTTTCGAGTTATGACACCGATATCAAGATTCCCAACCTTGCGGAAGGCATTGATTATGTGGGCGGTTACGCGCAGAATGGCGTGATATTCCAAGGTGAGGTGCAGGACAGCGCAAAGTACGCCAAACTCATTTTCAAATATGAAGACAAGCCTCTCATCACTGCCGAATCCAAGGCTTTTGTATTCGGACTCAAAAAACTCGAGGCGCAGACAGCTATTATAACGATGCAGATGGGTCCCGACACCGGACAAATCACACACAAAGGCGTCAAGCTCAGATACGATTCCGACGCCGAAAAACTCATCCTTTTCAAAGGTACTACGGGCATGGAAAACGCCCATTACCGCGATACTTACCATCATTTTGAGTTTGATGTCAACCAAGTAGAATGGACGCGCAACGACACCGCAGTGTATCTCTGCACAAGGCCTGCCGCGCCATACGACACTGCCACATTCGAGTCCATCGACCACTATTCCATACAGCGTTACAATCAATTGCAGGGCATGGACAAGGTGCATCCCCTCATCGCATTGCGCGATTTTATGAGGGTCAAGATGTCCGACAAGTTTACAGCAAGGGAGTTTCAGAAATATCTCAACAAGGAGGAAGGTCTTGTATTTTCCGAAGTGCAAGTGCACCAGATGCTTATGAAATTGTCATATCAGGGCTTTGTAGAATACGACGTCAATACTCATGGTGCGCAGATTGCTCAAAAAATGCATGACTACCTCGGTGCACACAGCGGCAAGAAAGACTACGACGGCATCATGATTGTTTCAAAGATGAAAAACAAAAACGGCGTCAATGCCATCATCAACCTCAAGACCTACGATATGGACATATTCAACGTCCAGCCATTCAACCTGAGCCCGGCGCGTATGGTGAAGGCAAAGCCCGACAGTGCGTCTTCCGTTACCGTACACCGGCATTTGGGCATGGAAATCCGTGGCAAGATTCAGGCTGGTCTTGCGGATTTTTATGGCAACGACTTCAAGTTTGATTACGACCGATTCCGCATCGATATACCGCAGTGCGACTCCATGGCTATGCTTACGGTCAATTACAACGAAGCCACCAAGCGAAACCAAATCGACTCTGTGCACTCTGTGCTCGAAAATGTAAAAGGTGTGCTCTACCTCGATTCCATCAACAACAAATCGGGACGCAAGACATACGACGAATTTCCAAGAATCATCACGAGCGATACTTCTTACGTGTATTACGACAAGCTGATTTCCGAAAGTTATTCCCGCGACAAATTCCACATGAAGGTAACACCGTTTAAGCTCGATAGTCTCAACTTCCTCAAGCTCAACGGCGTGCAGGCAAAAGGAGATTTTGTGTCGGGTATTTTCGACGATATGGACGTTACCCTTACGGTGCAGCAGGATTTGTCGCTCGGCTTCGACATCCCCACGCCGGAAGAAGGCAAAAGGATATTCGGCGGCAAGGGTCGATTTTATCAAGGTGTAGCCCTCAACGGCAAAGGCCTCGGCGGCAACGGCAAAATCACCTACCTGACAGCAACCGCAGAGAGCGACAATTTTATTTTCTACCCGGACTCTGTAATAGGCACGTGCCAGACATTGAAGATAGACCCAGTAACGGTTTCCCAAATTGCAAGTACAAAGGACGTGGAGGCAGAATATCCAGTGGTAACTTCCAATTCGTGCGGTATCCTTTGGTATCCGCATCAGGACAATTTCGCGATATTCACCAGCGATACAGCCCTTACGATTTTCGACAAGAAGCTTGCCTTCAATGGCAACATCGACTATACGCCCAAGAGCATGAAGGCGCAGGGCGAATTGTTGTACTCCGACGCGGCGTTTTTCTCCGACAAGATGCTTTTCAAAAATTCTTCGTTTGACGCCGACAGCGCGATGTTCTGCAATTTTGACTACTCTACGCCCGGAGATTCCACGGGATATTTCTACACCGACCGTTACAATGCCACAGGCGACCTCAATGTGGAACGGGTACAATTTGTAGTTTCCGGCGATTCTGCGAGGGTGCACTTCCCGCATCACAGGTACTCGCAGAGGACAGAATTTTTTGAGTGGACTGTTGCCGAAAGGTCGTACCGATTTGGCGACAAGCTCTCCAATTACGACGAGACGCGCATCACCCGATCCGTGCCAGAATACCGCAAGATGAGAAGGGACAAGTCGGCAACTAAGGCTCTGCTCGCCGGAGCCACGATGATTAGCCACAAGGATTCGCTCCGTTACGACGCTCTCTACACCACATTTGCCAACAAGGAGGACGTCATCAACGTTCACGAGCCGGGCATTATCAAGGTGGTTGATTCCAAGATAAAGCCCTCTGGTGTCATTCATATCAACCGTGGCGGCGACATCGAGCGTTTCGACGACGCTGTAATTACCGCAAATCTCGATACCCTCATCCACCGTGTGGTCAAGACTTCAGTAAAGCTCCGCGACAAGCGTTATTTCAAGGCGATAGGCGGTCAGTATGAGTATCAAAACTACAACAAAGACAAGGCGTACCTCGACCTCGACTCGATGGAAATCCGACTTATCAAGCTCGATACAGCAGCCAAAGCTCCGAAAGTGAGAGTTTCGTTTGGTATCGGTAGCGTGCCGGAGGAGCAAAACTTCTTCATAAGCCCGCAGTTTAAGTTTGACGGCAAATATTCGTTCAATGGTGCTACGCCGGGTATCAAGTTCAATGGTTATGCCATCATACAGCAGCAATGTGATTCCACCATCATGCCATTCATATTCGAGGGTACAATCAATCCTGATTCTATCTTGTTCCCGATTTCGGAGAAGGTGGCAGACCAAAAACGCCGACGCCTGTACACTGGCTTCTTCTATGACGAAAAGAATCAAGATCTCTATTCGATATTCATGGGACACAAGCACAATGTATCTGATAAGGAGATACTTGTCGTCAACCGTGGCCTCACCTACGACCCCAAGACCAAGGAGTACCGAGAGGCAACGCCACGTCGTCTGCGCGATAGCAGTTACGCCGCCAATTATGTTGTGTTCCAAAACAATCTGTGCAACGTATATGGCGAAGGTACTATCAGCACCAATGTCGATATGAACCCAGTGCAGCTTGTTACATCGGGCGAATTGTATCACAACCGCGACAAGAAGCAGATTTCGGGAGCGATGTTTATGACAATTAATTTCCCGATACGCGCCGATGTCATCAAAACTATGTCTGAGGAATTGAACGACGTGTACAACCTTTCTCCGGTGTTCTTCAACGAGCGCAAGATACGCCGCCGCATGGAATATGTGCTTGGCAACGATACCGTGCAGGCTCTCTTGAAAAACTACGAACTCTCCGGCGACCTTGGCAAGATGCCCAACGGTCTCAATAAGACCATCGTCTTGAGCGACGTGCAGATGTATTACGATACAGCCACATTGTCGTACCGTTCGAGCGGCGATATTGGCGTTGGCTTCATTGGTGGTACGTCGGTAGGCAAGTATATGAATGGTTACGTGGAGATTATCCGCAATGAGAAGAAGGGCGACCAGATAAGCATCTTCCTCCAGCCCACGCCGCAACGTTGGTACTACTTCAATTATAAGGCGGGATTCATGTACTGTCTCTCGTCCAACGACGACGATTTCAACAACAAGATTATCAACACCAAGGACAAAGACCGTGTAACCAAGGTTGACAAAAACGAGTACCAGTTTGTGCTTGGTGCCGCCGAAAACAAAAACAAGTTTATCCGTTCCTTCAATGGCACTGTTCCAGTGGACGATACCGATGATTTGCAAAATATAAATAGCGACATCGAATCCGACGACAATCCATCCGGTGATGGCGATAGCGACGCCGACAACACAACGCCTGGCGACAACAATCCCGCCG